>VSNE01000072.1 GCA_009774155.1 Lachnospiraceae bacterium | reverse complement strand
TCCACAACCAGCGGACGGTGCATAACCCGGGTATTGATGTTCATCACATATTCCCCCAGCAGGCCGATAAAAAACATCTGAACCGAACCGATAAAGCACATTCCGATTACCATCGGAGCTACCCCTGCCTGAAATTCCTGCCAGTTTATAAGCTTTAAAATAAAATAAATCATTCCTATCAGGAAGCTGATTCCCGAACAGAAGAAGCCTCCAAAGGTGGCCAGACGGAGAGTAACCTTTGTGTAGGAGGTGACGCTGAGCATAGCTGCATCATAGAGAGAATACCAGTTGTTGTGTGTCTTTCCTGCACGCCTTCTGGGCTGCTCGTATGCAATCTCTGTCCTTTTGTAGCCGAATTCTGCCACAATGCCCCGGATAAAAGGAATCGGATCATCCAAATCCTCCAATAACTTAATGAATGATTGGTCATACAGACCAAACCCTGTAAAATGTTCTATCATTTCCACATCAGACATTTTCCGTATCAGCTTGTAATATATGGTGCGCAGGAAGTAAATAAATCCATTCTCCTTGCTGGAGGTCTTAATGCCGCTCACAATTTTGTAGCCTTTTTCCCACTCTGCAACAAATTGCGGAATCATTTCTACCGGGTCCTGAAAATCACAGCACATGGTAATGGTGCAGTCTCCTGTGGTCTGGCACATCCCGTGGTAGGGAGAATTGAACTGCCCGAAATTTCTGGCATTCAGTATTGCTTTAATTTTGGGATTTTCACTGCAAATCATACGCAGCAGATCGCGGGTTCTGTCTGTGGAGCAGTTGTCGATAAACAGCAGTTCATAGTCATATGCCGGCAGCTCGTTCTGCAGGATATCCACAACCGCCCTGCTGATCGGAACCACATTTTCCTCTTCGTTGTAACAGGGAATCATAATACTGATTTTTTTCATAAGTACCCTCTATTCATTATTTATTGGCTTTTACACCAGTCTACCGTGGCTGCGATTCCTTCTGCAAACGGAACCTCCGCCGTAAAGCCGGTATCCTTTTTAAGCTCTGATATATCTGCACAGAGATACATCACCTGCTTTTCACCATACGGGATATCTCCAAAGCCCAGTTCAAAGGCGGCAGGCGGTTCTGCCAGCGACTGCGCCACTGCATCCCGCAATGCCTCAATATACTGCCTCAGCGGCGCAGCATTCCCGCTGCCGATACAGTAGGTCTTTCCGGAGATGCCTTTCTGGCCCAGCAGATACATTGCATTGGCGGCGTCACCAGAATACAGGTAATCCCACATCTGTTCTCCCCTTGTCAGCTTTGCATGTTCATGCTCAAGCAGCTTTCGGATTACGGAAATGATCATGGAATTTTCGCCGTCACAGGGTCCGTAAATACTTAGAATGCGGGTCCAGATATGGCGGATGCCGTACTGCCTGCATTTTACACGGGTCATCTGTCCCGCGCACAGCTTTGCCATACCATAGCCGTTTTCCGGAAACACAGGCAGAAGAGGAGTAAGAGCGCCCTCTGCACGGCCATATTCCGCCTGAGACCCCGCGCCTATAAAGGCTCTGCATTTTATTGCTCTGCACAGCTCCACGGCATCCAGAGCATATCTGACATTCTGGTTCTGAAGGTACATGTTGTTGCGCCCGTCGCCGGTTGTCCCTGCCCAGGCAAAATGGTAAAACGCATCACATTCTTTAGGAAGCTTATCTGCAAGCCGGGACAGATGCTCAAGCTCACATTCCACAATATGTACCAGCGGATGCTCCGGGACAGTGCTGAGTCTTTTGGAATCACTCCGGCAGACAGCATACACCTCGGTCCGTTCTTCTATACATTTCTCAATAAGAGCATGTCCGATCGTTCCGGTCGGACCTGTTATAATCACTTTATTCATAATACTTTATTTTCCTATCATATTGGCAGTTCCGGACAGGCGGCTGCATACCGGCATTCGGAGACTATGATTCCTGAAACAGAGGAATTATCATATTTTCTTCAAATTCCTTTTCATCCAGCGGAGGATTCATGTATTCCAGCGGCTTTGATTCCATCTGTCCGTCCTTCCTTTTATAGGAGACCTGTTTTGGGAAGGCAGTTAAATTTATCGGAGTGAAAACCTCGCAGATCACAGGCCCGTCATATTCCAGAACCTGCCGGACCTTTTCCTTAAGCTCCCCATTATTGTGAATCTGACAGGTCTGCAGACCATAGGCTTCTGCAATTCTGGAGATATCCGGTAAAGACAAATCTGAGCTTTCATCGCAGGCAACCAAATGTCCTGCAAATATATTTGTCTGAGTTGCCTTTATCGCGCCGTAGCCTTTATTGCTTAGCACGAAAATTTTAATAGGAAGATTCAGGCAGCGGACAGTCTCTAATTCCTGGATATTCATCACAAAACCGCCGTCTCCGTTCACGCTGACCGTTCTCTTTTTTCCGCTTGCCAGACATGCTCCGATTGTGGAAGGAAGTCCGTATCCCATAGATGCAAGGCCCTTCGTGCTGAAAACTCTCTGACCTTTTTTTACACGGAATGTCTGCATGGAAATTTCAATACAGCTTCCGGAGCTTCCGGAGACATATACGTCATTTTCCGTCATCAGATCGGAAAGGGTGTCTAACAGGCAGTAGGAATTCACCAGTTCCGGCTGTTCCCAATATTTTTTCTGTACAATCGGATATTTTTCCTTCAGACGTTCCGCATAGGAGAACCATTCTCTGCGTTCTCTGTGCTGAATCCGGTCTTTGTATTTCAGCATTGTTGAAATAAATAATTTTGCATCCGCACAGATGGGGATATCCGGACGGACATTAATTTTATGAAGCTCGGCGTGATCAATATCCACCATGATTTTCAAAGCGCCTCTGGCAAAGCCGTCAAAATTATAGCCGGTCTGGAGCAGATTCAGTCTTGCGCCGATGCTCATAAACAGATCCGAATTCTGCTGAATAAAATTTGCATACCGATGCCCCAGCCCTCCCGGGCGGCCATAGTATAACGGATAATTTTCTTCTACCAGATCAATGCCGTTCCACGTGGTCAGAATAGGAATATTCAATACATCTGCCAGCTCATGAAATTCTTCAACGGCGCCGGCTGAACGGATACCGTTTCCGGCCAGCAGAACAGGACGTTCTGCACGGTTCAGCTCATCAATGATCCTTAAAACAATCTCGTCAATATCCGAAGCTTCGGATTCCTCCGGCGTATATCCTTCCAAGGATGTTTCATCAATTACAGTTGCCTGCACATCCAGCGGAATATCCAGCCATACGGGCCCCTTTCTTCCGTGCGTTGCCTCATAAATTGCCCGATCCATGTGATACCTTATCTGCTCCGGCTCGTCAACCAGGGCGGCATATTTTGTGATAGGCTTCACAACAGATATAATATCCAGTTCCTGCATTCCCTGCTGGCGCAGTCCCTGATCCCGAATCATATCCAGGCGTTTTACCTGGCCGGATACGACAAACACAGGCGTTGATTCCAGAAAAGCTCCGGCAACTCCGGTCAGCGCATTCGTTCCTCCGGGTCCGGTGGTAACCATGAGAAGTCCGATTTTGTTATTCACCCGGGCATATGCCTCTGCTGCGATGGCGCATCCCTGTTCATGCTGGCAGCAGATAAATTTAATTTTCCGGCTCCTGCCCAGGGAATCGTTCAGATGCATTGCCCCGCCCCCCGGAAGCATAAACATATGGGCTACTTCCAGCTCTTCCAGTCTTTGGATCACATAATCCGAAATTTTTATCATTGTTCAGTTCCTCCCAAGTGTCAGGCAAATATACTGTCTGTAATAAACTCAATATGAATGCTGTCGGATGTGGTTTCTCTGAAGTCCTGGAACATATCTTTGATTTCCACATTCAGTTCATCCCAGTTATCTTCAGGATTCAGAGACGGCAGAGAAACGTCAAAATAGCTTTTGGAATACTCTCTGCTGAATCCGTCAAACCCGGCAAGGGCTACCTGGGGAATATGCAGTTTATTTAACAGCCGCAGGCACATAATCACCGAATTGTCAAAATGCTCCCATCCTCTTTTGACCAGCAGATTAAAGTTCACGATATGCTCTGTAGGATCGGGCTCTGTTTTAATGCTTGACACTACAATTTTCTGATTCTTTTCAAACAGGTCTGTATAAATCTCTTTCGCATAATGGTAGCGGATCTTATTGCTGAAGAACAAATAGTCATACTGGTACTCTGAGGAGATTGCATTAATGCCAATGATAACCGGATGATATTTCCGGATATATTCCATAACGGCTTCTCTTTGATCAATGATGGTTCTTCCCGGCGACAGCAGTAAAATTTTTCTGTCCTGCATTGTTTTCCTGAGATCCGCAAGCGTATCCTCATCGTCAACAATCTTGTTCTGGTAATCCAGATATTTTTGCTCCAGCAAATCATAGTCGTATTTCTTCCGGTCATCTTCTGACAAGGATTCAATGATGATTCTCATATCTTTTGCATTTGTCCTGTGATTCTTTGTCAGATATGCAATATTATTTACATGGGCGCAGTACATGCCGGAAATAAGATATGGTGTGGAATAGCCCCATTTATAATTTGAAATAAAATATCCCATATACATATCAATGGCATCCATAATAACGTTCATATCATAGTTGCCCTTATATTTCCGATTCAGGAAATTAGCCAGCAGCTCTGTCGTAGTGTTTCCGGCGCCCCGTCCCATACCGCACAGGCTGGAGTCAACAATGATATCCCGGCTGCCGGAATAAAGCTTTTCTGTAAACTGCATGGAAAGCGCGAAGGAAAGCTGCTGGTTGTTATGGGAGTGAAAGCCCAGCTTGATGTCCTTATGAAGCTTCTGATCTAATACTGTAACAATTCTTTCCAAATCCTCCCAGAACATTGCTCCAAAAGTATCCACGATGGAAAGCGCCGCCGGCTGGGCTTTGTTAATCTCTTCCGCAAGCTCTTCAAGCTCAGCGTTGCTGTAGCCAAGCGTGTTTGCCGCCTGAAAATATAATTTGTATCCTTTTTCTTTGATAATTTTCCCAAGCGCAATTCCTTCCCGGAATTTTGCCTGAGGAAATACAACGCGGATTGCGTCGATGGATTTTCCGTCGCATTCGGGAAGTATATCCAGGTCATATCTGTCCCAGTCAATCATTGCAGTATAAACTGCATGTGATTTTTTACCGACCAGATACTGCTCCATATCCTGGGGCACATGATAAAAAGAGGTTCCTGTTTTATGAGGGGTATTTTTCAGCCAGCCGCACTCGATAATATCAATGCGGGCATCCTGCATTTTTTTAATGATCCCTTTAATTGCAGGCGTTCCGAAATCTGAATCAACAATATACGCCCCGTCCCGTAAGGTACAGTCAAGTATTTGGATATTAGCACTCATTTGTGTGAAAAAACTCCTATCATTTTATTCTTAATTTTTTAAGCCTTCAGCGCTGCCTTTATCGTTTCCGCCATATAGTCGATTATCTCATCCGTCATTCCCGGATACACGCCTACCCAAAAGCTGTCCCTCATAATCCGGTCTGTATTGGCAAGCTCTCCGGCGATACGGTAGCCTTCGCCTGTCCTGCGCATCTCATCAAAGCATGGATGCTTTGTCAGGTTTCCGGCAAACAGCATCCGGGTCTGGATTCCGTGTTCCTCCACATATTTGACTACTTTGTTCCTTTCTACGCCTTCTTTGCAGGTAATCAGAAAGCCGAACCAGCTCGGATCGGAGTTTTCACATGCGATCGGCAGTATCAGTTGATTTTCTGTCCCGGAAAGAGCTGCTTTCAGACGGGTAAAGTTATGTTTTCTTCTTTCCACAAACGACGGGAACTTTTCTAGCTGCGCACAGCCGATGGCTGCCTGCAGGTCCGTTGCCTTCAGATTATATCCGAAATGAGAATACACATATTTATGATCATACCCTATTGGAAGCTCTCCGTACTGTCTGTCAAACCGGTGACCGCACAGGTTGTCCTGTCCGGATGTACAGATACAGTCTCTTCCCCAGTCACGGAAGGAACGGATACATTTGTTCAGAAGGGCATTGTCTGTGTAGACAGCTCCTCCTTCCCCCATAGTCATATGATGCGGCGGATAAAAGCTGGAGGTGCCGATATCGCCGACAGTGCCTGTAAATTTTCTCTCTCCGTCTATCGTATAGACAGATCCCAGGGCATCACAGTTGTCCTCCACCAGCCAGAGGCCGTGACGATCGCAAAATTCTTTTACCGCCCTTAAGTCAAACGGATTCCCCAGCGTATGGGCAATCATGACAGCCTTTGTTTTTGGAGAATAGGCCTCCTCCAGCATGGATGTGTCAATATTGTACTGAGGAATTGTCACGTCCACAAATACCGGTACGGCCCCATACTGAATCATTGGGGTAACTGTGGTCGGGAAGCCTGCCGCAACAGTGATAACCTCGTCCCCCCGGTTGATTCGCTTTTCCCCAAGAAGAGGGGAGGTAAGGGCCATAAAGGCAATCAGATTTGCAGAGGAACCGGAATTTACCAGGGAACAGAACCGCACGCCCAGATACTCTCCAAGCTTTTTTTCAAAAAGCTCTGTGTATCTTCCGGAGGTCAGCCAGAATTCCAGAGAGCTGTCTACCAGATTTACCATCTCGGCGCTGTCATAGACACGGGATGCGTAAGAGATTCTTTCTCCTTTCTTAAATTCCTTTTTCTGGTTATGATAAGTGTCGCAGTATTCTTTTACCATGCGGAGAATTTCATTCCTTGCTTCTTCCATTGGTTTATTTTCAAACATACACTTTCTCCTTTGTTTTTTATATGCTTTTGCGTGCATCTTCGCCATATCGGCACAGTCCCAGCAGCGTTTCCTCAAAAGCTACGCTTACCTCTATCCCTTCTCCGTAATGGCCGGCAATCTGTTTCCTGATTACCGGTATTTTGGCGGCTATGCCTCCCGAAAATATTATTTTATCTGTATTGGAACTATGTCCTTCTATTATATCTGCCGCATAAATAAAGTTTTTTCCCATCTGCTCAAAAATAGATTTTGAAAGCGCTCCGAGAGTAAATGAGTATTCCCCTATATTGGAAATACTTCCCGTTTCTGAAGCGGTAATTGTATTTTCAAAAAAGCTCAGATCGCATTCCAGAGCAGAGCTGTCTGTTTCGGATGCGGCAGCAATCAATGTATTCCAGATATCTGCCGTATCAACCTCCACCTGAAAATGTTTTAAAATATCCTCTATAAAACGGATGTATACATTTAAAGCCCTTCCGGACGGGATATGCGGCAGAGTTTTAAGATAGTAATTATAAAAATACGGGCGGATCTGATAACTGCATGAGCATGCGGCATCGGATACCAGCCGGCTTACCTGGGCTCCTGTTCCAAGGTTGAAGGACAGCGTCCGCTCGTCCTTTAAACCTGCTCCCAAAAGAGCCGCCTGCTGATCGCCAATGGCGGGCAGCGCGTGAAGCCACACATGCTCAAGGCGGAATACCAATTCCCCGGTTCCAATCTCCGGGAAGCTTATATCGCTTCCTCCGGCGATACGGATCATGCCGCGGTTCCAGTTGTTTTTACGCAAATCGTAAAGTCCTGTGGCAGCAGCGTTGCTTGGATGGCAGGCAGGTTCTTTGGACGACAGCGCTTTCAGAATATAATCCCCAAGCGTATAAAAGAACAGTGCTCCGTCCGCTTTTTCCAGCGTCCCGCCTGCGGACAGGCAGGCCAGATTGCTACTGGGCAGACCGGCTCTTAACGGCATTCCTGTAAAGAGCAAATCCTCTTTGGAACAATTGTTCTGCAAAGTAAGAACACCGGCTCCCGGCCCGTCTGAGTTCTTCCCTAATTCCTTCTGCCATGAAATATAGTCCGTGAAGGGCGTTCCGTCCCCATAGGAGAGAATAAATCCATGCATCTCATTTGAAATACACAAATATGCTTCCTTTTCCAGAGAAGCCAGTTCCAGAATCATTTTCCGAACCAGCGGTATAAGGGCAGTAATCTGGCGGGGTGAAAAAACAGAACCGGATCTGCTCACCGCGGGCGCCGGTATTTTTATCTGTCGAAGGATTTTACCCCCCCCCATACTGACAAGAGCGCCTTTGATAAAGCTTGCCCCGCAATCAATTGCAATAGTATTCATGGGTCTCCTTTAAATAATCATCAAACAATTTTTCCAGACGTAAATCTATTTTCATCGGATAAACGGCCAGATGGCAGGGCTTATCCGGCATTGCAAAGCTCAGGGTGTTATCCTTTACCTTTTTATCTGTCTTGATCACCGAGAAAAGCTCATGGGGATTCTCTATCTCTATCTCTTTTTTAATAAAGGCTTTTTTGATCAGATTTTTCACATCCATATAGAAGGCTTCATCAACCAGTCCTTCCTGATATGCAATATAATTCACCACGTCAAGCCCCCATATGACTGCCGTTCCATGAGGTATTCTGTGGCTGGTATACGCTTCAAGGGCATGACCGAATGTATGTCCGTAATTTAACACTTTGCGCAGATCGGATTCAAATTCATCCTCCTCAATAATCGCTTTTTTCACACTCAGCCCTTTATGGATATACTGCGCAATGTTTGCACATGGGATATACTGCTTCTCATTTTTCAGCTCCTGATAAAATTCCGGGCCAAGTGTCAGAGAAAACTTCAGCAATTCTCCCCAGCCATTGACATAATCCATTTCTGAAAGGGTATCCAGGAAATGAATATCAATCAATATTTTCTTCGGCGGGTAGAATACGCCTATCTGATTTTTATACGGGCCTAAGTTAATGCCGCATTTCCCGCCGATGCAGGAATCACACATGGATAAGAGCGTGGTCGGGAAAAAATACCATTCTATGTTGCGCAGGAACAGATTGCTTGCAATGGTAGTGATGTCCTGTGTAATTCCGCCCCCAAAGCAGACTGCCTTCCAGTTCTTTCTGACTCCCAGATCCTTCCAGAAACGGATAAGATCCATGACAGTTTCCATGTTTTTAAAATTCTCCTCCGGATTAACAAAGTAGATATGATCCAAAGGAAGATCCTTAAACTGGCTCTTATATAAGTCAAACAGGTTTTTGTCTATTACATAGACCGTTGCAGGTGCAAAATTTTTCAGCTCCTTTGAAAAATCCTCAATAAAATATACTCCATAGTCATAAAGCTTTGATTTGATTTCTATAACGTCCATAATTCCTCCTAATCAATCACCGGCATGTCAGGCCGCCGTCCACCGCAATCAACTGACCGTTAATACTTTGATTAAACTCAGAGCATAAAAAGGCGGTGAGCGCGGCAATATCATCTGCCGTCTGCAGACGCCCTGTAGGGATCTGCGATTCAAGCTCTTTGATTTGCTCATCCGAAAGATTCCTTCTGGTCATATCCGTCATTACATACCCCGGCGCAACTGCATTTACTAAAATATGATACTGTCCCAGCTCCAGCGCCAGTGTTTTGGTCAGACCGGTCAGGGCGTTTTTCGACGAGCTGTAAGCGATGCGGCGTTCTTTGGAAACCAGGGAGTACAGAGAAGAAATAAAAACAATTCTTCCCCATCCGTTTTGTTTCATAGCTCCGCTGAAATGTCCGGCCAGCTGTACGGCGGAAAAGAAATTCACCTGAAATACGCTTTCCAGGATTTCCTGACTTACGCTTTCAATTCCTGCAAGCTGGTTAATACCGGCACAATGAATAAATATATCCGCCCTTATATCAGGGCGCTCCTGGAGATAACGGCTGATACTGTCAGGACTGGAAAGATCCAGTTCATCTCTGGCCGGTGCAGTTACCTTCGCGCCGTCAGCTTCAAACAGCTCTTTTATCTGCCGGCCGATTCCCCGGCTTGCGCCGGTTAAAAACACTGTTTTTTTATTAAATTGAATATCCATACAGAATTCCTCCCGACTGTTTTAACGGATTCCGGAATGCTATGCGTTTAAGAATTCCTCAATCTGCCGGTCCATACAGGCTGCCACATCCCGGCCTGCATGCCATTCCTTCGCCCATTCCACCGAATAAGCCACAGCCTCCTCCACATGCCATCTTGGCCTCCAGCCAAAGACGCGCTTCAGCCTGGAGCAGTCCAGCTTCAGAAAGTTCGCTTCGTGGGGGCCGCCCCCGGAACGGTTTTCCCAGGTCTGCCCGTCTCCCCAGAGCCGGCAGAACAGATCGACCAGTTCTCCGGTGGTCACGCAGTCGCAGTCATCCGGCCCGACATTGTAAAAACCCGAATAAATATGATTTTTATACTGTTTTTTCAAAATCTTTAAGTAGGCAACTAAAGGTTCCAGCACATGCTGATAAGGCCTTGTGGAATGGGGATTTCTTACAATAATAGGTTCTCC
>VSNE01000071.1 GCA_009774155.1 Lachnospiraceae bacterium | reverse complement strand
TTCTTACGGAACAAGGCCAGATGTGCCGGGTTGAGGAAGGAACGGATACGGTAGATATTGTAGTATATGCAAGGCGTTCTGTGCTAAGCAAAATGAGGACGTCGGATTTTGTAGCGACTGCGGATATGCAGAAAAATCTTCGTTATGACAGTATGGTGAAGATTGATGTAACATATACTGGGAATGACTCCTACGACCGGATCGAACAGAACCGTACTAATGTGCTGGTCAGTATTGAAGAATCTGTGACTGAGCAGTTCAAGGTATCGGTGAAAACAGAGGGTAAGCCAAATGACGGACTTGTGGAAGGCTCAAAGGTTCCTGAGCAGACGCTTGTGGAGATTACCGGTCCCAAGTCAGTTGTGGAAAGGATTAAGAGAGTAGAGGCCAAGGTTAATATTACCGGTATTACAGGAACCGTGGTGCGTCCCTGCAGGCTGGAGCTGCTGGACGGAGACGGAAGAACCATTGACGGCACTTATCTGGATTATATCGGAAAGGACAAGGACTTTGAAGTAACTGTTACGACACTGAACAAAAAGCTGGTAGGCATCAGCTTTGATATCAGTTCTGCCGCTCCGGAAGGATATGGTGTCAGCGCTATCTCCTATGCGCCGGAAACAGTCACGATTGCAGGGGAACGATCCGAGATTGCTCCTATCTTTAATCTGGATATTCCTGCATCGGCATTGAATCCGGAAGGACTGACAGGAAGGGTAGAACAGATTGTGGATATCAGTCAGTATCTGAAAGACGAGATTGTGATCCCGGATGAGGATGAGCATGAGATCGTAGTTACCATGGACATTATGCCCTATGAGACTGCCAACTATATATTTCTAAACGGACAGATTCAGTATCAGAACATTCAGGAGGGTCTGTCGCTGGAGATGTCGGAAATCGGAGCTTTGGAGGTTCCCGTCAGCGGAATGCCATCGGCTCTGGCAGGACTGACTGCAGAAGACATTACGGTGAGTGTGGATCTTTCCGAATACCGCCGTGCCGGGACTTATACGGTTCCTGTAAATGTTGCGGTTCCGGAGAACTGCCGTGTGCAGGAAGGGCTGAAGATGACCATTCGGCTGAACGAGACGGAAGACGGGGAAGAAGAATAGGAATAGAAACAAACGGACAGACTTGAAAGAATTTTGGTTTCAAGTCTGCCTTTCTTTAGGGGATATTTTATGAAAATAACGCTGGAACATAAAAAACAGTATCTGACGCTATGGGCGGTTATCTGTCTGATAACAGTAATTGCAGGAATTCTGACACCTGTCAGGAAAACCTGTTCATTGGGACTGGAAGGAGCCAATCAGGCGAACCTGCGGGAAAAGACGGAGGAACTGACAGAGGGGAAGCTTCTGGAATTTACATTGGAGCTGCCTGAGAATACGGCAGAGCAGATCGGCTTTTTCTTTTCTCCGAATGGACATGTATTTGAGAAAGAGCGTCTTCGGATACTTGCTCTGGACAAGGAGACCGTGATTGGCGGGAAGGAGTTCGAGCTGCAGGAGATGGAGTCCGATCAGTTTCTGTTTACTCCCCTTCGATTTGAGGCTCAGAAGCAGATTCCTTCTGTAATTACAGTAAGGATCTTCAGCGATGCAGAAACACAAGGTCCGTCTGTCTGGCTGAACGAGACAACGATAACACCCGGAAGTGCGTCTCTGGATGGAGCGTTGCTCACAAAAAGTCTGGTTTATAATCTGACATACACCATAAAGGTTCATCAGTACCAAAGACCGATTCTAATTGGAATGATTCTTTTTCTTTTTGGACTCGGTATCTATGGGGCAGGCGGATGGACAAGAAGGGAGGCTTCTCCCCGCAGGACGGGCGTTTCCCGGGCTGTGGTTCCATCCAGGCGGCAGACTGCGGCTTTGGCGGGAATTGTGCTTTTAACCGCGTTTTTGTTTTTTTACCTGTATGATACTCAGATCCGGATTGCCCAGAATACAACAGAGAAGGCTGCGGTTCTGAAGGCGGACGGGGAAACTCTGCCGGTAACTGAAGAGACGAGAGAGCTCAGCCAGACTGTGAAGCCGGGAGAGGACATGCTGACAGGTCTCGGAGTTCGTTTTTATCTGGAGGAGGGAATCTCACTTACAGAAGGAAGCATGCATGCCTCGGTGACAGACCTGACAGAGGGGCGGGTGCTCTGCGAGACAGATATTGAAGCTTCCCGGTTTATTTCCGGAGAGTATGCAGGGCTTTTATTCAAGGATTCACAGACAGGGGTCTTGGATCACGAATATCGGATCGATCTTGTCTTTTCGCCGGAGCTATGGGACAGCGGGCTGATGCTGATGACCAGTCCGGAAGGGCTGTGCGTGAATGCATATTTATATTTTAACATTTTCCTGAAGAAATTCTTCTTCTTTATGTTTCTTGGCGTAGAGGCATTTTTGTGTCTGTTCTGGTATTTGGTATTTGTAAGAAAGGCTTGTCTGGAAAATGTGTTTCTGGTGACGATTTTGTTTCTGGGAATGATTTATAATGTGATGCTGGCGCCCCAAATGGTGCCGGATGAGGCCAAGCATATCGATATGGCATATCGGTACAGCAATGAACTGCTGGGGGTTGAATCTCTGGGGGATACCAAATGCCTGATGCGTGCAGACGATGCAGAGGTGGAATTTACCTCATCGCCTTCCTTTAAAAACTATTGGAATATTTATTATGGATTATTCTCAAGGGTGCAGGATGATACGATGGTAGAAGCCGAGATCAACAGTAATATTGAAGGAAGCTTCCTTTTATATGCCCCGGCCGCGCTTGGTATGAGCGCAGCCCGGATACTGGGATGGGGAACCGTTCCGATGCTTCTTCTGGCCCGGTATCTGAATCTGCTTGTGTTTGCGCTGCTTACCTGGGCAGGTATGAGACAGCTTCCGTTTGGGCGCATGACCTTGTTTGTTCTGGCCCTGCTTCCGGTAAATATGCAGCAGTGCACTTCTTTTTCCCATGATGCGATGGCGCACGGCATTTTGTTTTTCTATAGCTGCCTGTGTCTTAGGGCCATTTTTTCAAATGAACGGATGAACGGGCAGAGGATGGCGCTTCTGGAGCTTGCAGCATGGTTTCTTGTATATTGTAAAAGCGGAAGCTATCTGCCGCTTTGCTTCCTGCCGGTTTTGATTCCGTCCGTCCAATACGGCGGAAAAAAGGAAAAATATATGGCTACCGGGGCGGCTCTTGCGATTCCGGTATTGGCCTTTGCCGAAAAGCATGTACAGATGGTGACGGGAATTGTGAATACGACGGCGGCAACCAGTGTGGTGAACACCGGCGACGGAAGCGAATACCTGACCGGATATACCGTCGGATATTTTCTGAAGGACCCGCTGGAGTTTGTCTATATGATGGCAAATACGGCTTTTGACAAGATCGGCTTCTATATGGAATCCCTGATTGGCTATAAGCTGGGCTGGGTGGAGATTGAGACCTCCATGCTGGTAGTGCTGCTCTTCTGGTTCCTGATTTTTCTGTCAGTCTGCGACAGCCGGGAGGATATTGTAAAAATTACAGGATTTCAAAGATTCTGGATGATATTTTTATGCCTGGGATGTACGGGACTTATTCTGCTGGGAATGCTGCTTCAGTGGACCCCTATGGGACATGTATCTGTGGAGGGCGTGCAGGGAAGATACTTTCTGCCGTTTATGATGATACTGCTGACAGCATGTAAAAACCAGGGGATTTTTCTGAACAGACGGATAGACCGGGGCATTGCAGCGGCAGCCGTGGCGGGACAGCTTCTGACGCTGACCTATCTGATTAAACAGACTATGGCTGTGTAGAAAGGAATTTTGATTATGGATAAAAAGCGTCTGGCAATCAATATGACAGCCCAGGTTCTGGCGTTCGCGGTAAATATGGGGATCAGCTTTTTTCTGGCGCCAATTGTGGAGGGACAGATAGGAAAAAACGTCTATGGCTTTGTAGCTCTGGCAAATCAGTTTGTCCTGTATGCTCAGATTGCAGTTTCCGCATTGAATACGATGGCGAGCCGGTTTGTAACCATACACATTCACCGGGGTGAAAAGCAGACGGCAGGAGAGTATTTCTCATCCGTATTTTTCGGAAATGTAATTATGGCGGGGATTTTTCTGGCGCCGGCGCTGGTCATTGTTATTTTTATGGGGTATATGCCGTTTTTAAATGTTCCGGATGAAATGCTGAGAGATGTGCAGCTTTTGTGGGCGCTGGTGTTTGCCAATTTTTTCTTAAGTATTATTACATCTGTATACGGCGTATCGACCTATGCGGCTAACCGTCTGGATTTGACGTCTATACGGACTATGATTGCGGATATTCTGCGGATTGTTTTTCTGCTGGTAACCTTTATCGTGTGGAAGCCGACGCTCTGGTTTATCGGAGCAGCCTCGCTTATCAGCACCTCCTATATAGCATTCTGGAATCAAAGGTTTGCCAGGCAGCTTCTGCCGGAGATACAGGTGAAGCGCTCTGATTTCCGCTGGAAAAAGGTCTGGGAGCTGGTTTCCTTAGGAGCATGGAATTCTCTGACCAGGCTGGGGCAGCAGCTTTTGGACGGGGTGGATATTCTTCTGTCCGGCGCTTTGATTCTGGACGGGAATGAGTCCATGACCATTTTAGCCCTGGCAAAACAGGTGCCGACAGCTATTTCCAGTCTGATGGGGACCATCGTAGGGGTGTTCAATCCTCAGATTACGATCGCCTATGCGGAGGGGAATAAGGATAAGCTGGTAAATATGATCAAAAGCTGCAATCGAATCCTGATTTTTATTATGAGTATTCCGATTGCATTTCTGACTGCTTACGGCCTGGATTTTTATAGACTCTGGCAGCCTACTAAAGATCCCTATGTACTGCAGCGCATCTCCCTGCTGGCGGTGGGGGTTCTCTACGTGAGTATGAGTATCCAGGTGCTTTATCATGTATTTATTATTACGAAAAAAGTAAAGTGGAATTCTTTAGTGCTGCTGGCGTCCGGCGTGGTCTCTTCTATCATGTCTTTGATTCTTTTAAAAACAACAAATCTGGGAGTGATGTGTTTTACGCTTTCCAGCATGGTGACAGGCATTCTCCGGAATCTGATATTTACGCCGGTTTATGCGGCGCGTTGTCTGGAAATTAGCTGGACCCGTTTTTACAGTGATATATTGCTTGGATTTTTCTCTATCGGAATGATTACCGTTCTAGGATTTTTGTCGAGAATGGTTTATCCCATTCATTCCTGGGGAAGCTTAATAATAACAGGGCTTGTAATGGGACCTCTTTCTTTAGCTGTGAATTTTTTCATTATTCTTCGGAAAGAGGAACGGGATATTGTGCTGGAGATGGTGCGCTCCAGGCTGAAAGGAGCTGCTTAAATGTACAGTGTGGTCATACCGGTCTATCAGGCGAAGAGGGATCTGGAGCGCTGCGTTTTATCCTGGCTTGTTCAGACAGAGAAGGATCTGGAGCTGATTCTTGTAGACGACGGTTCCACGGACGGAAGCTCTGAATTATGCGATAAGCTGGCTGGAAGCGATACAAGGATTCGGGTGATTCACCAGAGTAATTCCGGGGTGTCTGCGGCCAGAAATGCGGGAATCCGTGCTGCCCGCGGGGAATTTCTGCTATTTACGGACAGTGATGATTATGTGGAGCCGGATTATTTGGAAAAGATGGGAGGCCTTCAAAGAGAATGCGGCAGTGACTTGGTTCTCTGCGGCTTTCACCATCTGTATGAGGGGGCGGATATTCTAAAGGTGCCCGGACAGACAAGAAGCTGCGGGATCGACGAGTTTTCCCGGGATTTTCTGGAGCTCTATGAAAGAAGCTACCTGAATATGCCGTGGAATAAATTGTTCCGCAGAGATTGGGCGGGGGAATTTGACACCTCTTTAAGCCTGGGTGAGGATTTGCTTTTTAATCTGGAATATTTAAGAAAATGCAGACGGATTGCGGTGCTTGGGGAGCCGCTCTGCTATTATATCCAGGAGGAGCAGAAGATTACGCTTTCTTCTAAAAGGCGCAGGAACCGGACAGAGCTGGCCAGGAGAATCTGTGAGGAGACAGAACGGTTTTATGAAGAAATGTGGGGAAGCCGGCGGGGAGGATTGCCAGAGGAGGCTGCAGTCGGAGGACATGCAAGAATCTTCACAAGATACATGAATGAAATCATGGATGAATGTGAGAAACTTCCCGCGGACAGAAGCCGGCCCCTTCGGGACAAGCTTCAGGTGATACGGACATATGCCGGGGATGATTGGGTGCAGAGAAGGGGAGACGAGGCAAGATTCACGTATCCGGATTACCGGATTCTCTGGTTTTTTCTCAAAAGGGGAAGGATACGCAGCGTGTATCTGCTGTGTGTGCTGCGCCGGGCAGCGGTGTGGTTTGTACATAAGATGAGAAGGAAAGGACAGCTATGGAACCTTTGATCAGTATCGTTGTACCAGTCTATAATGTGGAGGCTTATCTGAAAAGGTGTGTGGAAAGCCTGCGTGCCCAGACCTACCGGAATCTGGAAATTATTCTTGTAGATGATGGTTCGCCGGACAACTGTCCTGCTATCTGTGACGCTTATAGGAGACAGGATAAGAGAATACGGGTGCTCCATCAGAAAAATATGGGGCTGTCCGGGGCCCGCAATTCAGGAATTGATATTGCAAAGGGCAGTTATCTGGCATTTGTGGATTCGGATGATTATGTGGCTCCGGATTTTATTCAGTCCTTATATGAGCTTCTCCGGGAGACCGGATGCTCCATCGGTCAGTGCCGTTTTACGTATGTACAAGGAAAGCCTCTGGATGCCGGAAAAGGCCGGAGCTTTCAGATTTTCCAGGGAGAAAGGCTTATGGAGCAGCTTTATGGACCGGAGGAGGAAGCCACCTTTTTTGTGGTAGCGTGGAATAAGCTGTACCGCAGGGAATTATTTGAGCATATCCGTTATCCTCTGGGCAGAATTCATGAGGACGAGGCGACGACCTACCGGTTGTTTCATAAGGGAGGAAAGCTGGCGTTCCTGGACTGTGCCTTATATGGATATTATACAGGGAATGACGGCAGCATTACGGCGCATTTTTCGGGAAAAAGGCTTCAGTGGCTGGAGGCCCATGAGGAGCGGATCAGCTTCTTTAAGGAAAACGGATATGAATGGCTGCTGCCCCGGGCATACCGGAAGCTGTGTGATGCATGTGTTACTTTTTATTTTCGATGTACGGATGAGGTGGAGAATGCAGAGCAGATAAGAAAAGAACTGAAAAGCCGTTTAAAGGAATATCAGGGCCAGGGGGCCGGATGGATAAGAGAGCTGCCTTTAAAAACACGGATAGGCTATCAGCTTTTTAATCTGTCACCTGTCATCTATGCAAAGCTTTTGAAACGAATGAAGGAGTCGTCGCTATGAAAGAAAAAATCAGTGTTATCGTACCTGTGTACGGTGTGGAAAAGGTGCTGGGACGCTGTGTGGACAGTATTCTGGCGCAGACCTATGAGAATATAGAGATTATTCTGGTGGATGACGGTTCACCGGACAGTTGTCCTGCCCTCTGCGACGCTTACGCACGGCAGCATGACAATATTGTGGCGGTTCATAAGAAAAACGGCGGTCTGACCTCCGCATGGAAGGAAGGAGTCAGGTATGCTTCGGCGGATCTGGTAGGCTTTGTGGACAGCGATGACTGGATTGAACCGGATATGTATGAGCGCCTGGAGCAGGAGCTTTCACAGCAGGAAGCGGATATCGCCATGGCAGGGCTGGTGTTTGACTATGAGGATACGAACTATCCGCCCCGCAGAGAGACAAACCGCATGAATATGAACGTTTATGACAGACGGGAGCTGGAATCTTTGTTTCCTGTGCTTTTGAATGACAGGAGCTTTATCGGACGTATGATCCAGCCATCCCGTGTGACGAAGCTGTTCCGCAAAAGACTGGTGGAACAAAATCTGAAGCTGTGGGATGACAGAGTGACTGTGGGAGAGGATCTTCAGATGGTCTTTGCCACGGTGCTGGATGCAGGAAAAATCTGTGCGGTTCACGACTATTATCCTTACCATTACTGGTATAATATGTCTTCTATGACAGGGAAATATGACCCGGACTACCTGGATAAGATTAAATTTTTAAGGGAACGGATGGAAGCTATCTCAGACGAAAAGGGAGTCTATGATTTCCGTCCCCAGATTAGAAATGATTTTCTGAGCCTTGCCGTCATGGCAGTAAAAAATGAAATCTGGAGAAATCATACAGATTCCTTCCGGCAGGTAATGAAAAATGTAAAGAAAATGTGCCGGGACGCTTCTGTTCAGGAAGCGGCTGCAAATCATACAATGGACAGGCTTGGCCTGTCCGTAAAGCTTTATATTTTTATGATGAAGCATGGCCTGTATTTGTCCTGCTATCTGGTGACAAAAATATTTTTTACACTATATTACAAAGTGCTTTCGCATATACAATGAACAGGAGTGAACGGGATGGAACGCAAGCTTATTTTTCTGGATATTGACGGAACAATACTGGTGCCGGGTGAGGGAATCCGTCAGACTGTGCAGGATGGACTGAGCCGGGCAAGGAGCCGGGGGCATCAGGTATTTATCTGTACCGGACGGTCATGGAGCAGCCTTCCGGAAGAGCTTAAGGATATGGAGCTGGACGGAATCATTGCCAGCGCCGGGAGTGATATCTGGATTCACGGACAGAATATATACCGCACTGCGCTGGAGAAAGAACTGCTTCTTAAAGCATGCGATATTTTGAATAAGCTGGAAGCAATCTATATGCTGGAGGGATTTGAGCAGGTATATATAGCGGAAAAGGGAAGAAAAATCCTGCTTGGGGAGGAGCCTGTGCCGGAAGACAATCCGGAGATTATCCGCTGGAAGGATTTTTTTCAGCGCCGGAAAAAAGTGCAGGATCTGAAAGAATGGAAGCCGGGGCAGGTATTGATCCCAAAGATAAGCTTTATGCTGTGGGATAAAGAAAAGGCAGAGCGACTGTGCGAAACGGTGTCAGAGGATTTTTATGTGGCTCTGTTTCAGCAGAAATCCAGGAACTTTTTTAATGGAGAGCTGATATCCAAGACCGCAAATAAAGGAACGGCAATTCTTATGACGGCCAGATTTCTGAAAGAGAATCTTCGGAACACCATCGCCTTTGGAGACAGCATGAACGATTATCAGATGATTGAACAGGCCGCCTGCGGAGTCGCTATGGGAAACGGGGATGAAGGACTGAAAAGGATTGCAGACCAGGTGTGCGAATCTGTGGAGGAGGACGGAGTGATTCGGGAGCTAAAAAGAATGGCTCTTATTTAAGGGTAATAGATATCCAGGCATTTATTAATAAGGGCCGGCGCTTTTTGCATATGGCTTTTGAAATCTTCCACCATAAGCACCCGGTCATCCAGGGTCAGATACTCTTCTTCTTCCGGCAAATCACTGGTGACAGAGTACTGCAGATAGGTGCAGAAGGCATCCGATTGATAATCATAGGTTATTTCAGGAAGTATGCGCGCATCCTCTTCTGAAAATACGGACTCAATGCTGTCCGAATTAAATGCGTCCTGTTCCATCTGATAGATGATGTCCTTAAAAAGGGCAACATAGTCAGGGTTTTTTAACAGGCTGGGGAGCAGATTATAGTATTCATTGCTCTGCGTTGCCTGACAAAAATTTACGGATACAAGCTCCGGAAAGCTTCCTATCCAGTCCAGGTCGAACAGGTAGAACCGCCATCGTCCGTCCTGGTACGGCAGACCGTTGTTTTTGCATCTCCAGACGCGCAGATTATTATCCATCCAGTCGCCGTTTGCCAGAAGCAGATTAACGGCATAATATTGAAGGCACTGCCGCACGTCCATTTGTTTTTCAATCTCTTCTATAACCTCCGGATCGCACATATCCGCACTTTGGACAAAGCTGACAAACTGCAGATATTTCTCCAGAACCTCCGGATGAGTCTGAAATCCGGTCTTTTCCTCCTCAAAGACAGAAACTGTCTCAATATCGTCCGGCTCCTGAATATTATAAAGCTCTGCCAGGGCATGACTGTTCTTGGCAGGAAGGAGGAAATAAGCTCCCTGATATTCTCCATTGATATAAACTGCCGCAGGGACCGTTGGAGCCGCGTCAGAGACACCTGCTTTTCTGGCCAGAGAGTATCCTACGCTGTTGTGGATACCGGTGGAGTCCATAGCAAGGCGCATGGAGTGAAGGATAAAGGAACTGTATTCCCGGATCATTTTTCCGCTTCCGTCAATCGTCTGTCTGCCGCCCCAGAGATCATAGGTAGTGTCTGCTGATTAGGTCTAAATTCTTTGAATTTACTGATTTTTACCCCAATTTCTGGTATAATATTTGCAAGGG
>VSNE01000070.1 GCA_009774155.1 Lachnospiraceae bacterium | reverse complement strand
GTGCAAGGGAGGAAAGAAAAAGTTCAGAAAGATTAAGAATCGTTGAAGAAAAGAACTCTAAAAGCCTTGACAAACGAGAGAATTCGACTTTATAATGGCAGATGTGAAAAGAGAACAAAGGCTTTGACGAAGACAGTAGGAAACAGTGGAAATTTTCAGCGAACCGGAGCAGGTGGAAGTCCGGTAAAAGTACCTGTTTTTGAATATCACTTCTGAGCTGCAGGCTGAAAGCGGAGCAAGTAGGCACTGACGGTATTCTGCCGTTACAGGGAACGCATATGACAGTATGTGGTAAGAGGTGGTTGATAAACGAGTCTCTAATGGCTTCGTCCTGTTACAGGGCGGAGCTTTTTTGTTTGTCCCGGAGAAATTTTGTCTGCGGGATTTTATTAAAATGTAAGGAGGTTTTCAAAAATGTATAGCAAAGTCAACACAGATATGAACTTTGTAGAACGGGAAAAAGAAGTCGAAAAGTTCTGGAAAGAAAATGATACCTTCAGAAAAAGTATGGAAAGGCGGAAAGGGAGTCCTGCCTATACTTTTTATGATGGCCCGCCGACAGCAAACGGGAAGCCGCACATTGGTCATGTGCTGACCCGTGTAATCAAGGATATGATTCCAAGATACCGTACAATGAAGGGATATATGGTTCCGAGAAAGGCAGGCTGGGATACCCACGGGCTTCCGGTGGAGCTGGAGGTGGAAAAGCTTCTGGGGCTGGACGGCAAGGAACAGATAGAAGAATACGGACTAGATCCGTTTATCTCCAAGTGTAAGGAAAGCGTCTGGAAATATAAGGGGATGTGGGAGGATTTCTCCGGCACCGTCGGTTTCTGGGCGGATATGGCGGACCCGTATGTTACCTATCACGATGATTTTATCGAATCCGAGTGGTGGGCTTTAAAGACGATCTGGGATAAGGGGCTTTTGTATAAGGGATTTAAAATTGTTCCTTACTGTCCCCGCTGCGGAACCCCGCTGTCCTCCCATGAGGTGGCGCAGGGCTATAAGGATGTAAAGGAACGTTCCGCAGTCGTTCGTTTTAAGGTAAAGGACGAGGACGCTTATATTCTGGCATGGACCACGACTCCGTGGACGCTGCCGTCTAATGTGGCTCTCTGTATGAATCCGGCGGAGACCTATGTAAAAGTAAAAGCGGCGGACGGGAATATTTATTATATGGCAGAAGCTCTGCTGGATAAGGTTCTTGGCCGGCTTGGGACGGAAGAGACGTCGGCCTATGAGGTGCTGGAGACTTACACAGGCAAGGATCTGGAGTACAAGGAATATGAGCCTCTCTATGACTGTGCGGCGGCAGTTGCGAAAAAGCAGAATAAGAAGGGGCATTATGTGACCTGTGATTCTTATGTTACTTTGACAGACGGTACCGGAGTTGTACACATTGCGCCGGCATTTGGCGAGGACGATGCCCAGGTAGGAAGAAAATATGATCTGCCGTTTGTACAGCTCGTAGACGGGAAAGGCAATATGACTGCGGATACGCCGTTTGCGGGGTTATTTGTAAAGAAGGCGGACCCGGAAATTTTAAAGGATCTGGATGCGAGAGGACTTTTGTTCGATGCTCCCAAATTTGAGCACAGCTACCCTCATTGCTGGAGATGCGATACTCCTCTGATTTATTATGCAAGGGAATCCTGGTTTATTAAAATGACTGCCGTGAGGGAGGATCTGATCCGCAACAACAATACGATCAACTGGATTCCAGAGAGCATTGGCAAAGGCCGCTTCGGCGACTGGCTGGAGAATGTCCAGGACTGGGGCGTGAGCCGCAACCGTTACTGGGGCACTCCTCTGAATATCTGGGAATGTGAAGCGTGCGGCCATATGGAAAGCATCGGTTCACGTCAGGAGTTAAAAGAGAAAAGCGGCAATGAGGCGGCTCTGACGGTTGAGCTGCACCGGCCGTATATTGATGAGATTACCTGTCCCTGCCCCAAGTGCAAAAAGATGATGAAGCGTGTGCCGGAGGTGATTGACTGCTGGTTTGATTCCGGCGCCATGCCGTTTGCACAGCATCATTATCCGTTTGAGAATAAAGAGCTATTTGAACAGCAGTTCCCGGCGCAGTTTATCTCTGAGGCAGTGGATCAGACCAGAGGATGGTTTTATTCCCTGCTGGCTGAATCTACTTTATTATTTAATAAAGCGCCGTATGAGAACGTAATTGTTCTTGGACATGTACAGGATGAAAATGGTCAGAAGATGAGTAAATCCAAAGGAAATGCGGTAGATCCCTTTGACGCGCTGGCTACTTACGGGGCAGATGCAATCCGCTGGTATTTTTACATTAACAGCGCCCCGTGGCTTCCGAACCGTTTCCACGGCAGGGCGGTGCAGGAAGGACAGCGTAAATTCATGGGTACTTTGTGGAATACCTACGCATTCTTCGTGCTGTATGCGAACATCGATGAATTTGACGCGACGAAATACACCCTGGATTATGCGTCCTTGTCTGTTATGGACAAATGGCTTCTGTCTAAATTAAATACCGTAGTGGGTGAAGTGGACGATGATCTGGAGCATTACCGTATCCCGGAGGCAGCCAGGGCACTTCAGGAATTTGTGGATGAGATGAGCAACTGGTATGTGAGGAGAAGCCGTGAGCGCTTCTGGGCAAAGGGAATGGAGCAGGATAAGATCAACGCATATATGACGCTGTATACTGCTCTCGTAACGATCTCCAAGGCTGCAGCTCCGATGATTCCGTTTATGACAGAAGATATTTACCGCAATCTGGTGTGCAGTATTGATAAAAATGAACCGGAGAGCGTGCACCTGTGTGATTTCCCCGCGGTAAATAAGGAAATGATCGACAAGAACCTGGAAGCTGCCATGGAAGAAATTCTGGACATTGTCGTTATGGGACGGGCGGCGCGTAATACGGCAAATATCAAGAACCGCCAGCCAATCGGAACCATGTATGTCCGTGCGGACAAGGAGCTGGATGAATTGTACAGAAATATCATCGCGGATGAGCTGAATGTTAAACAGGTAGTGTTTAAAGAGGACCTAAGCGGTTTTACCAATTATACATTCAAGCCCCAGCTAAAGACGGTGGGGCCAAAATACGGAAAGCTGTTAAACGGTATCCGCCAGTATTTATCAGAGATCAACGGAAAAGAAGCGATGAAGACTCTGGAAGAGGCTGGAAGTCTGTCATTTGACATCAATGGGCAGAACGTGGTATTATCGAAAGAGGATTTGCTCATTGATACTGCTCAGATGGAAGGCTATGTGACCGAGGCGGACAGCAATGTGACGGTTGTGCTGGATACGAATCTGAGTGAAGAGCTGATGGAAGAAGGCTTTGTCCGTGAGATTATCAGTAAGGTTCAGACCATGAGGAAGGAAGCTGGTTTTGAAGTTATGGATAAGATCGTCCTGTACAGCATTGGCAATGGCAGAATTGCGGAGTTTATGAAAAAGTACCATGGACAGATTCAGAATGATGTACTGGCAGTGGATATCCGTTTTGAGGATGCAAAGGGATATACGAAGGAATGGAATATCAATGGGGAAACCGTGACCCTTGGAGTAGAAAAACAGTAAAAGGAGGTATACTATGTCTAAAAGAGTCTTTAACAAAGAGTTTTTTATCAGAAGCGTAAAATATAATGTACGTACACTTTTCCGAAAAGAGATTGAGGAGGCAAGCGATCAGCAGATTTTCCAGGCGGTAGGCTATGCAGTCAAGGATGCGATTATGGATGCATGGATTGCCACCCAGAAGGAATATGAGAAAAAAGATCCAAAGATTGTATACTATATGTCTATGGAGTTTTTGATGGGCCGCGCTTTGGGAAACAACCTGATTAATCTGACCTTTTACGATGAAGTGAAGGAAGCTCTGGAAGAGATTGGCCTGGATCTGAATGTCATTGAGGATCAGGAGCCGGACGCGGCTCTTGGCAACGGAGGTCTGGGACGACTGGCAGCATGCTTTCTGGATTCCCTGGCGACTCTGGGCTATGCAGCTTACGGCTGCGGTATCCGCTACCGTTATGGAATGTTCAAACAGCAGATTACAGACGGATACCAGGTAGAGGTGCCGGATATGTGGCTGAAGAACGGCAATCCGTTTGAGCTTCGCCGTCCGGAATATGCAAAGACTGTTAAGTTCGGCGGCTATGTAAGGATTGAGAACAAGGACGGCAAGAATCATTTTATTCAGGAGCAGTATCAGTCCGTTCTGGCTGTGCCGGTGGATCTTCCGATTGTAGGTTACGGCAACAATGTTATCAATACCCTGCGTATCTGGGATGCAGAAGCTATTAATTCCTTTGAGCTGGACCGCTTTGACAAGGGTGAGTACAATAAGGCAGTGGAGCAGGAGAACCTGGCGCGTAACCTGGTGGAAGTGCTTTATCCGAATGACAACCACATGGCAGGAAAGGAGCTGCGTCTGAAACAGCAGTATTTCTTTATATCTGCAAGCGTACAGGCTGCTGTTTCCAGATATAAGAGGGCGCACAGCGATGTTCGTAAATTTTACGAGAAGGCCACCTTCCAGTTAAATGATACCCATCCTACAGTGGCAGTGGCAGAGCTGATGCGCGTGCTGATGGATGAGGAGGGACTGGAATGGGATGAGGCATGGGAAGTAACCACCAAAACCTGTGCATATACAAACCATACCATTATGTCCGAGGCATTGGAGAAATGGCCTATTGAACTGTTTTCCAGACTGCTTCCGCGTATCTACCAGATTGTGGAAGAGATTAACAGAAGATTTGTAATCGAGATTCAGAAAAAATACCCGAATAATTATGAGAAGGTCAAGAAAATGGCCATTATCATGGATGGACAGGTGAAGATGGCCCATCTGGCAATCGCAGCAGGCTATTCTGTAAATGGCGTTGCAAAACTGCATACGGAGATTCTGAAGCATCAGGAACTGAAGGACTTCTACGAGATGATGCCGGAGAAATTCAACAACAAGACCAACGGTATCACTCAGAGACGTTTCCTGCTTCACGGCAATCCGCTCCTTGCAAAGTGGGTAACCGCCCATGTGGGGGATGAATGGATTACAGATCTGTCTCAGATTAAAAAGCTGGCTATCTATGCGGATGATGAGAAGGCGCAGCATGAATTCATGAATATCAAATACCAGAACAAAGTGCGTCTGGCAAAGTATATCAAGGAGCACAACGGCGTAGAGGTGGACCCCCGTTCTATCTTCGATGTGCAGGTAAAGCGGCTTCATGAGTACAAACGCCAGCTTCTGAATATTCTGCATGTAATGTATCTGTACAATCAGATCAAAGAGCATCCGGATATGGATTTCTATCCGAGAACCTTTATTTTCGGCGCAAAGGCGGCTGCAGGTTATCTGAGGGCAAAGCAGACCATTAAGCTTATTAACTCCGTGGCAGATGTGGTGAATAATGATACTTCCATTAACGGTAAGCTGAAGGTGGTATTTATTGAGGATTACCGGGTATCTAATGCAGAATGGATTTTTGCTGCTGCGGATGTATCCGAGCAGATTTCCACCGCTTCCAAGGAGGCATCCGGAACCGGAAATATGAAATTCATGCTGAACGGCGCATTGACCATTGGTACTATGGACGGAGCTAATGTGGAGATTGTGGAAGAGGTTGGCGAAGAAAATGCATTTATCTTCGGTATGAGTTCTGATGAGGTAATTGAACTGGAGAAGCAGGGCGGCTATGATCCCTCTCAGTTGTTCAATACCGACCAGGATATCCGTCATGTCCTGATGCAGCTTATTAACGGAGAATTCTCCCCGAACGATCCGGAGAGATTCCGCGAGCTGTACAATGCGCTTCTGGTTGACGGCGGCTATAACAGACCGGACCCGTATTTTATTCTGAAAGACTTCCGTTCCTACGCAGAGGCGCAGAAACGTGTGGAGGCTGCTTACAGAGATGAAAAGAGATGGGCGAGAAGCGCTATTCTGAATGTGGCGTGCTCCGGTAAATTTACTTCTGATCGTACGATTCGGGAATATGTGGATGAGATCTGGAAGCTGGATAAAGTAACTGTAGAGCTGCAGGAAAATTAGAATTATCAATGGGCTGCGCGAAACCTTTTGCGCAGCCCGTTTATGTCCGGTTTCATTTTGTGTATAGGAAGAGCCTGCTTTTCATAGACTGAAAAGAGGGCTTAATATGGGAAAATATTTAAAAAGTATTGCCGCAATGGGATTCCTTATTCTGTTCCTTCCATATACAGTGACGCTGCTGATTAACGGAAGGCAGGGAATGAATCGGGAGGAGCAGCTTCCTTCGCTGGAATATCAGGTATTGTGCCGTTTAATGAAGGAGGATTACTCCTGGATGGAGGATGGAACTCTGGAACTGATGGCAATACTGTACAGGACCGATTGCGTAAGAGAACAGGAAGCATCTGTGCAGGAGCTTCCTGCTTTTGAGTTGTATGGAGATGCTTATGACCGTGCCTACCAGGCGGTTTTACATACAAAGGGCCAGGTGATTACGATAGACGGAGAGTACCGGGAGCTTCCATATCATGCGGTCAGCGCCGGAATAACAAGAGACAGCGCATTGCTGGGAGAGGAGTATGCATATGTGAACTCCGTGGAGTGCCCCAGAGATAAAGAGTCGGATTCCTATCTTCAGATTTGTTATCTGACGGCTCAGGAGCTGACAGAGGCGCTTGATGCGGATGCGGCTTTTTCTTTAGAGGATCTGGTTCTGGAGAGGGACCCGGAGGAGTACGTAACAACGGTTAAAGGCCGGTCAAAGAGCTGGGCCGGAGAGAATTTCCGTTCCCTTCTCCATCTGGCTTCAAGCTGCTTTTGGATAGAGTCTGAACAGGACAGCATTCGGATTGTAACCAGGGGCAGCGGACACGGATTCGGCATCAGTCTGTATACGGCAAACTGCATGGCGCAGGAGGGGGCGGGAGTGTCCGAGATCATTCAGAAATTTTATCAGAATGCCGAGTGTATAACGATTCCCTGATCTGGTAAAAATATGACCAGAGGTGATGTTATGCATAAAAATCAAAAAGGATTTTTGATTGCACTGTGCCTTTGCATGCTTTCTGTATCAGGAATATTTGGGGTTTATCAGTACCAGAAGGGACTGCCTCAGGAACAGGAAAAAAGTGTTCCAAAGCAGAGCGCCCAGGTAGAAGAGAAGCCGGAACCGGAGAAAGAAGCAGCAAATTCAGAAGGAACAGTCGCTCAGGCGGATACACAGGATAAAGAGACAGAAGAGGCAAAAATTGAAACAGAAGAGGATATTTACGAAATCGGTGAGGCGGAGCTTGCACAGGCAGAGGAGCCTGCGGAGGAATTAGCGGAAGCAATACCGGAAGAGGATGCAGCTATGGAAACTGCGGGGGATCAGGTGCAGGCAGATTTATTTTCCTTTGCAGAGGACAGCAAGATTATGTGGCCCGTGGACGGCGATGTGATTCTGAACTACAGTATGGATAAGAGTATTTATTTTTCTACACTGAACCAGTATAAGTATCATCCTGCAATTGTAATCAGCGCGCCGGTTGGAAGTGAAGTACAATGTGCAGCGACAGGAGAAGTCAGAGAAGTCAGTGTAAATGAAGAGACGGGTACAACGATAAGGATGAAGCTGGGCAACAAATACGAAGCAATCTACGGGCAGCTCAAGGAGGTTGCGGTCGAGGAAGGCGATGTCGTGGAGGCAGGCGAACTGCTTGGATATGTAAGTGAACCGACGAAGTATTATACGCTGGAGGGAAGCAATCTGTATTTCCAGCTTCTGAAGAATGGAAAACCCGTGAATCCAATGAGCTTTATAGAATAGCTCCTATACAGATATAAAGTGAAACACTGTCTGGTGTGCACACCATTCAGTGTTCCGCTTTGCATCTTTACATAGTATATCAGGCGATGTAAAACATGACTACAAAATGACACAGGCTTCCGGCCATTACAAAAAGATGGAAGATTTCATGAGAGCCGAAGAACTGATGTCTTGCATTGAAGATAGAAAGCTTCAGCGCGTAGATGACTCCTCCGATGGTATAGATAATTCCGCCCGCCATCAGCCATGCAAAGGCCGCGGTTGGAAGAGATTTTACCAGTGGAACCATCACAAGGATACAGAGCCAGCCCATGGAGATATAGATGAGGGAGGAAAACCATTTGGGGCAGGTAATCCAGAACATTTTAATCAGGATGCCGACAGCGGCTGTTCCCCATACAAGCGCCAAAAGGGAATATCCGATAGAATCCCGCAGTGTGATGACGCAGATGGGCGTATAGCTGCCTGCAATCAGAATAAAAATCATCATATGATCCACCTTCCGCAGAACCTTATTGGCCTTTTCCGAAATATTAAGGGTGTGGTAAATGGTGCTTGCTCCATAGAGGAGAATCATGCTGAGTGCGAATACCGCAAGGGACAGTACGGTAAGGGTGTCACTGCGGGAAGCCGCAACTGCCAGCAGAGGGGTGGATGCAAGGGCAGCCAGAATCATTCCGATAAAATGGGTAAGGGCGCTGCCTGGATCTTTGATAGATAATGTCATAAAAATGCCTCCTAATATAAATATTTATGAAATGTAGTATTAAATACTATGTATTGGTTTATTCATATATAATAACATAAACGGAAAAAAAAACAAGTGTATTTTAGTAATTTTAAGAGAGGATTTATATATTTATATGGAAATAATGAGATTTGAAGAAATGGAAATTTATCCCGAAATTGTCCGGGCTGTGGAGGATATGGGGTTTGAGGAGGCGACGCCGATTCAGGCTCAGGCCATTCCGGTCATGATGTCCGGCGTGGATATGATTGGACAGGCCCAGACAGGCACAGGCAAAACGGCGGCCTTTGGAATTCCGCTGCTTCAGAAGGTAGATCCGGAAAGCCGCAGACTGCAGGCAATTATTCTGTGTCCCACCAGAGAGCTTGCGATCCAGGTGGCGGAGGAGCTTCGGAATCTGGCTAAATATATGCAGGGGGTAAAGATTCTCCCCATCTATGGAGGACAGGATATCGGTAAACAGATTCGTTCCCTGAAAGGCGGGGTGCAGATTATTATCGGCACTCCCGGCCGTGTCATGGACCATATGCGCCGGCATACGATTCGTCTGGGAGACCTCCATACCGTAGTGCTGGACGAGGCGGACGAGATGCTTAATATGGGCTTTCGGGAGGATATAGAGACAATTCTTAAGGATACCCCCGAGGAACGCCAGACAGTTCTGTTTTCAGCCACCATGCCCCAGGCAATTATGGAGATTGCAGAGACCTATCAGCGGAAGGCAGTCCATGTAAAGGTCGTGAAAAAGGAACTGACGGTGCCGAATATTGAGCAGTATTATTATGAAGTGCGTCCAAAAAATAAGGACGAGGTGCTCTGCCGCCTTCTGGACCTGTATTCTCCAAAGCTGTCGCTGATCTTCTGCAACACAAAAAAGAAAGTGGATGAACTGGTTCTGGAGCTTCAGAACAGGGGATATTTTGCAGAAGGGCTTCATGGGGATTTAAAGCAGATGCAGAGAGACCGTGTGATGCAGGGCTTCAGGGACGGCAATACGGATATTCTGGTGGCGACGGATGTGGCGGCCCGCGGGATTGACGTGGATGATGTGGAAGCCGTATTTAACTATGATCTGCCCCAGGATGACGAATACTATGTACACCGGATCGGAAGAACCGGACGCGCGGGCAGAACCGGAAAATCCTTTACTTTTATTGTGGGGAGAGAGGTTTATAAACTGAAGGATATCCAGCGCTATTGTAAGACCAAGATTAAGGCGCAGCCGATCCCTTCTCTGGATGATGTGGCGAATATGAAGGTAGAGCATGTGTTCAGGAAGCTGGAGCGGACGATAGAAGAGAAGGATCTGGCCTCCAGTATCCGTGCGATTGAGGCATATCTGAACCGGAGCGATTATACGGCTATGGATTTGGCGGCGGCTTTTTTGAAGGCGGAGCTGGGAGACTCTCTGGAAGAGCAGAAGGATGAGCTGTCTCAGGAGCAGTATAGCTGGGAAGCTGAACGCCGGGAAAAAGGAAGAAAGAGAAGGGGCGAGATGGTGCGTTTGTTCCTGAATGTGGGAAAAAAGCAAAAGCTCAAGCCGGGGGATATTCTCGGTGCGATCGCCGGGGAATCCGGCATGCCGGGAAGGGCGGTCGGTTCCATCAATATGTTTGACAAATATTCCTTTGTGGATGTTCCGCAGAAATATTATAAGCAGATTCTGAAATCCATGAAGCATACAAAGATTAAAGGAAACCGGGTTTCTGTAGAAAAGGCGGAGACAAAATAGAATAAGCTCAGGCAATAAAAAAGCGAACCGGCGGGTTCGCTTTTTATTATATGTAATTTTAGAAGATTCTTCTTACTGCAA
>VSNE01000007.1 GCA_009774155.1 Lachnospiraceae bacterium | reverse complement strand
TCTGAATACTTTGGAAGTCTATCTTGACGGAAACACTATTTCAGAAGTCTATAACAAAAAAGATAAAATATATCCTGAAACTGTTCTTCACAATTTTTTAATGGATTCTGAACTTACTGTAAAAGACGTTATGAACGGTTCTGGTGATACTGTCATTGGTGAATATGCGTTCATTCGTATAACGAATGATAACCTTGAAAAAATTACTCCTGATATGCTGAAAGAATTTGCTGACAATGTAGTTGCCGATTCTAGTTATAATTGGGTTTCTATTATGGGTTATTCTGATACGGGTATCTGCTTTTCCGACTCTGACATTTCATCTGCCTTTTATGGTGAACTCGACAAGGACGGCAGTATACCTGACGCATACGGTCTTTGGGTTCGTGACGATAACGGAAATTATAGCTACACTGAAACTGAATGCAGAAAAGGAAGCGGCGGCAATACTGGGAATATTGCCGCCGCAATGCAAAGTATATCATACCAGATACAACATACCGTCTGCAATTCTGATTATATCATCAGCGGGCGGGAAATTAAAGGAAATGCAGGTGATTTTCCATGAAAAATAAGGAATTGCCGCCGCTGGTCCGTGCCGCCCTTTATATCCGGGTATCAGGGGAAGAACAAAAAATAAAAGGTCTTTCCCTTGAAGCCCAGCAGGAACGGCTGGAAGCATACGCGAGGGAAAAAGGCTGGATTGTAACCGGGGTATATATCGACGCTGCGAGAACCGCCAGAAAGAATATGCACAAGCGGTCAGAATTTCAAAAAATGATAGAATCCGTGAAGCGTGATGAAGTTGACTTGCTGCTGTTCTGCCGCCTTGACCGCTGGTTTCGGTCTGTCGCTGATTATTACAAGGTCATGGAAATATTGCAGGCTCACGGTTGCGGCTGGAAGACAACTGATGAAGAATACGACACAACAAGCGCAAACGGACGTTTATACATAAATGTCAAGCTGTCAATCGCCCAGAATGAAGCCGATATTTGCGGGGAAAGAATAGACGTTGTTTTTGACAGCAAGATTTCCCACGGAACCGTCGTTTCCGGCTCCTGCCCCTTCGGGTACAGGGTCAGTGAAGAAAAGCGGCTTGAAGTTGTACCGGAAAAAGCCAGGATTGTGCAGGACGCTTTCAGCCACTTTGAAAACATCGTCAGCCAGCGTGAAACCGTGAAGCATATCCGGGAAACTTACGGCGTGAACTGGTGTCAAATGACTTTCCGGCGTATGCTGTCCGAAACGCTCTATACTGGAATCTATGACCGGGGCGGCAGGCGCAATGAAAACTTCTGCCCGGCAATCATCAGCAAGGAACAATTCGACCGTGTTCAAGTCCTCCTGAAAAGAAACGCCCGTTCCACTCCTTCCGGCAGGATCTATATATTTACGTCAATTCTGAGGTGTGCCGAATGTAATCATAATCTTGTCGGCTATAAAACACGGGACTATTATTATTACAGGTGTAACCAGCATTTTCAGCGTGGCAGGTGTAACCACAATAAATCCGTCCGGGAATACGTGATTGAAAAATGGCTTTTTGACAATATGGAATCCGAACTGAACCGGGTCCGTCTGGAATGGGAAGTAAAAGCGGCAGAAAAGAAAAAAGTTGCCCTGCGGACAGATAAAGCCGCCCTGAAAAGGAAGTTGACAAAACTAAAAGAACTTTATGTGAATGAACTGATTGACATTGAAGAATACAAGAAGGACTATGAAATATACACGGCGGCACTCCGGCAGCTCCCGGAACCCGCAGCAGAAGCCCCGCCCGATTTTGAAGCCGTGGAAAAGTTGCTGCAAGCTGATTTTAAGAATATTTATGAATCGCTGACCCGTGAAGAAAAGCGTACACTGTGGCGGTCTGTTATCTCTGAAATACGCATTGACAGTGAAAATAATATCACGGGTATTTCTTTCGGGTAGTATTGTACTAACTTAATACTACCTGTCGGCTCGTCTGCCAGAATAATTGCCGGATTATTTGCCATGGCCCGGGCAATCGCTACTCTCTGCTTCTGTCCGCCGGACAACTCGTCCGGGTTGTGGCTCATTCGTTCCTCCATGCCTACCATTTCAAGAAGCTCTCTGGCTCTGTCCGCTCTCTCCCTTCTCCCGACCTTCCCATACAGCATCGGAAGCTCCACATTTTTAAGAGCGCTGGTACGACTGATTAGATTGTATGTCTGGAACACAAATCCAATTTTCTGATTGCGGATTAAGGACAGCTCCCTGTCGCCTGCCTTTGACACATCTACGCCGTCCAGCAGATATCCTCCCTGTGTGGGCCGATCCAGAATACCTATAATATTCATCATCGTTGTTTTGCCGGAGCCGGAGGAACCTACGATCGAAATAAACTCCCCCTGATTCACCTGAAGGTTGATCCCGTGCAGAATCTCCAGTTCATTGGGCATACCCATATAAAACCGCTTAATAATTCCCTTTAAATCAATAATGATCTTACTTTCCATCACATATGCCTCCTAGAAGCCTCCCGGACCGCCTCTGCGGCCGCCTCCGGAAGGCGTTCCTCCTCCCATTGGCATAACCATCACCGGAGCTTCGCCCGAGCCTTCAGGGGAACCGCCTGTATGAACCATAGGAACCGAATAATATACCAGGGTGCTCTCATCCAGTCCTTCGCCGGACACCTCCACATAGTAATCCCCCTGCATCCCCACATCCACGCTTATCTGTTTTTTCTCTCCGTCCTTCTCAATATATACGGCAGAATTACCCTCCTCATCTGTCTCCACGCAGTCATAGGGAACCGTCAGCACATCATAGGCTGCATCCAGGACAATACTGGCCTTCGCCGTCATGCCAATCCTCAGATCCGTATTGGAATCCTCCAGCGCAATTTCAATCTTATAGACAGCGCTTCCTGCGCCGGAGCTCTCCGCCGTGGGGGAGACAAAGGAAACCTTTGCCGGAAGCTCCTCCTCTCCGACTGCCTCCACAATCACTGCCGCCTTCATGTCCTTTTTAATATCGCTGATCTCGTACTCATCCACGCTGGCCGTCACAATAAAATGCTCAGCATCCGCCACGCTGAATAAGCTGCTGCCCTCCCCCATGTAAGTGTCTCCCTCGTCCACATTCATGGCTGTGATAATGCCGGAAATGGGTGCGGTTACCGTACAGCTTTCAATTTGCTCCTGATAATTCTCAATTGTCTTCTGGCTGCTGTCATTGGAATATTCATGTTCCTTCTGAGCCTTCTCCAGAGTATCCGCGGCACTGGAAATATTTCTGTCATTGTTCTTTCGGGCATCCTCCAGAGCCTGTGCGGCATTCTCATAGGTATCTGCCGCGCGTTCCTCCGCGGAGGCGGCTGCCTCATATTCCTGATGGGCCTCTGTGTAAGCCGCCTGGGCATCTGATAAAACCTTTTCCAGAGAACGGTATTCTTCCAGAGCCTCTTGATAGGCCGCCTGTTCTTCCCCGGATGCATCCTCACCCGGCTTTCTGGGCTCCAAAGCCCCTTCCAGAGCCGCCTCGGCTTCCCCAAGAGCCTCCTCCCTTCTTTTCAGCCGGCCGGAGGCTTCCGCAAGGTCTCCCTCTGCTTCCTGAAGGGCCTCCTTCGCCTCCGATTCCTCTTTTACCGTTTTATTGTATGTATCTGTTCCGTCCTCCACAGCCGACTCATAATTTTCCGACGCTGTTTCGATGGATTTGCTTTCATTATATTCGCTCAATGCCTGTTTGTTCTTTGCTTCCGTAAGACTAAGCTCCAGCTCTCCTGAATCCAGCACCGCGACCACATCGCCCTGATTCACATAATCTCCTACTTTATAGTGAACCTTCAGTACCTTCACATTTTTTGCGCTTGCGGATACATCCCAGGCGTCCGCGCTCTCTATGCTGCCTGTCACACTGATGGAATTTATCAGGTTCTGCTTTGTTACCTGTACCGTTTCCACCTGCTTTATATTCTCTGACGCGGCTTTCATGGATTTCTGCCGGCTGTACATCCGCGCGCCCAGCAGACCCGCAGCCGCGGCCGCGGCAATCCCTCCGATCATTATGATTCTTTTTTTCTTCACAAGACTCCTCCTCATATTATAAGCTTACGGCCTTTGTATGTCCGTTTTCCTTCTGCGGACGACCACGCGTTCTTCCAGATTATATTTTACTGGTAATTTGTGTGAAAAGCTTGAAACCTTTGTGTTGAAATTGTGAGGAAAACGTGAAAATACGGTGAACGCCTTTCTGAATGTCTGCGAAGCCTGGCTGTGCTGCCTTTGGCAGTAAAACCTTTTGACTCTCATGATAAAAAACGCAGAAACTGAAATTGAGCAAATATTGATTTTCATTCATATGTCCGATATAATAAGGGGAGCAAGAAAGAAAGCAGGAACAGCTATGAACCAGAATATTCACATGCCCGCTGAAGAAGAAATTTATTATCTTTCTGAATTTTATAAGGTTTTCGGCGATTCCACCAGAATCAAGATTTTATATATACTGCTGGATCAGGAGCTGTGTGTCAATGACATCGCCCAGGCGCTGTCCATGACCCCCAGCTCTATTTCCCATCAGCTTCGTATATTAAAGCAGCACCGCCTGGTCAAATTCCGAAGAGACGGCAAAACCATCTATTACTCTCTTGCGGATCACCATGTGGAAAATATTCTGAGTCAGGGTCTGGAGCATATTGAAGAATAAGCATTTTCATCTGCAGGAAACCTCTGCAGCATCCTGGGCAAGAATCAAGATCTGCGTCACATCCTGCCCGGAAAGCCACTCTACGGCATCCGCCCTGAAATATCTGGGGTCAATCACAGTGATTTTTCCATAATGAGACAGCAAAAACGGAACAAAATTATTGGCAAAGGAATCCTTCAGCACCGCCAGATGACCGTCCCCCATTCCCGTCGTAATCTGTACAACCGCATGGTTTCCGTCCAAAAAGAAACGATAGGCATCCTCTGTAGACAAATACTGCTCCTGGTACATCCCTCTCACCCTGGATTCTCCCAGATCATAGACCACATCACATACCGCGCCCGAATCATAGAAATCCATTCTGTCGGCCTGACGGGCATAATGAAGCCTTCCGTAATGTGTTCCCAGAAAATCCTTTTTGAGTGTCCGCTTCCGGAAATTCTGCAGCGGCACCGGAACCAGTCCCTGTTCCTCTGCCCACGCCTCATAGGCGTAGTAGGCTCCCAGCATTGTCCAATGATGGTCTGTTCTGAAAAAGATATCTTCCTGCCTGTGTTCCCTCAGCCTCCGCCAAATCCGATCCTCCTCCACAGCCTTAAAGCAGAGCATGGGGGGCATTTTTTCTTTCAGAACCGCTCCCGCGTTCGGAACATGAACCCGGCTGACCTTCCTTTCTCCAAATTGTTCTTTCATAAGAAGCTCCAGTCTGTCCCAGTCGGCTGTTTCTGTGCTTTCGGAAAACAGATAGCCGTCCTTTCCAAGATAAATCCCGTCTATCTCCTTTTTCCCAAGCAGAATCTCGCATTGTGTCTTTGCATGAACCCACCTGTCCCTTCCGGGAAACTGATCCAGCAGCCATTCCTCATACGCATTTCCATAGCTTCCGTTCATAACAGAAGACCATTCTGCCGTGGGCTTCTGCGCCAGTATTCTTTTTTCCCATTCTGAATAGAGCCTGTCCTCTGTAAAACAATCCGCGGCCCAAAATCCGCATAATGTACAAAAGAACAGCAGACAGACTACTGTTTTTTTATTGTTTTTTTTCATTATTAAAACCTAAAATATAAAAAAGGATTATAGGCAGCATCCACAAGATAGGCTATGGACAGAAAAAATACAGCAATTCTGACAGGCAGTTTTTCACTTACTTTTTTTCCAAAGCCGACTGCGCCGAAAATCCCAAGCAAAAGCAAGATCCCATAATTAGAAACAATCCATGCCGTACCTGAATTGATAAAACTGCCCGACCCGCCGGCCATCATAAATATCCACCGGACTCCTGCGCGTAAATCCTCCAGGGCAAATACAGTCATTCCCACCAGAACCGCGCTAATCGTATAAAGGCGGCCGACCGCCGGAAACTTTTTCAGCCATACCAGAAAAAAACATTTTTCCAACAGTAAAAGAAGCCCGAAATACAATCCCCATACCAGAAAATTCCACCCTTTTCCATGCCAGATTCCGGTCAGCGCCCATACAATCAATATGTTCCGTATCTGAACTGCAAGACCGCGCCTGTTTCCTCCAAGCGGAATATAGACATACTCCCGGAACCATTGTCCCAATGATATATGCCATCTTCTCCAGAATTCGGTGATACTTCCGGAACGGTACGGATAGTCAAAGTTTTCCTTCAAATGGAATCCCAGCATCTGCGCAAGTCCGATAGCCATATCCGAATAGCCCGAAAAATCAAAATAAAGCTGCAATGCATAGGCCAGGCTTCCAATCCATGCCGTCAAAGCGCTCATCTGCTCCGGAGGAATCCCCTGCACCTGCTCCCACAGAAGCCCTATCTGGTTCGCCATCAGAACCTTTTTACCCAGTCCGATACAAAATCTTCCGATTCCTTCGTATCCGTCCTCCCATGTCTGTCTGCGCCTGTTCAGTTCCTCTTCCACATCCGCATACCGGACAATAGGACCTGCGATAAGCTGGGGAAACATGGCCACATAAGCTCCAAAAGCGATCAAATCCTTCTGGACAGGCGCTTCCCTCCGGTAGACATCGATGGTATAAGACATGGTCTGGAATGTGTAGAAGGAGATACCGATGGGAAGGGGGAAAATGCCTGCATACTTAAAAATGCCCAAGAGAGACAGATTGACAAGGACGGACTCTGTAAGCACCGCCCTTGCCATATATGTTTTTCCGTTGCAAAATGCATATTCAAGCAGCCTGCCGTTGCCATAATCCAGAAAGGTGGAAAAAAGCATTATTCCTATATAGACCGGCTCTCCCCATGCATAAAAAATCAGACTTCCGAGAAAAAGCACCAAATTCTGATACTTTTCCGGCGACAGCGTGTAAAGCATCAGAAACGCCGGAAGAAACCGAAAAATAAATAAAAGGCTGCTGAATACCATTGCTTATTTTACCAGTTCCCTTTCAACCGCCGCCAGGGCCTGTTCGTTCATCTTTCTGCAGGCCTCAACTGCTTTTTCCTCATCTTCCTCCAGCCCGTCAAGAGATCCTCCTAACTGCACAAAACACACATAATCCCCATAGGTCCGGATTATGGATGACTGAATCTTAGGTATATTCATCGGATACTGAAGAGAATCCTGTATCATTGCTTCCCTGTAAGTATCAAATGCATTCTCCACGTCCTTCAGATGCCCTTCCTCTGATTTTACGATAATCAAAGAATCTACATTTGCAGAAATCATCGGCGTCTGCCCATAGAACTCTTCATACATCTGATCTGATATACCATACCAATCGTCCAGAAGCTCCGGAGAAAGCTCTTCATCGGGCCAATATTCATCCCCCAGCTCCTCTGACACAGCTTTTACCAGATCTTTTGCAGGCACATCGTTCCTCCAGCTCTGCTCACCGGTTCCGGACTGGGAGCCTCCGGATTTACACCCTGTCGTCAGCAGCATCACCGCTATTCCCGCTAATATCCCTTTCTTCATACGCATCACCTCATTTGTAGTGTATCAAATTTTCATCTGTTTATTCTGAATTCTTTGAATCTCCAGCCTCTGAACCCTCTCCAGAAGATCCAGATCCGTCTCGAAAATTTCCAGAATCAGCTCCTGCAGCTCCAGATCCTGCATCCAGGGCTCCTGTGCAAACATTCTCCACACCATCTGTCGGCAGAACTGCTTCAGCTTTTGAACGTCAAAGACGGTCAGATCCCCCTTACGGAGACTTAGATTAAGTGTCCCTACTATATCATGAATCATAAAATACTTCAAGAACTCCTGTTTTCTTTCCGTTTTTGCGGATTCCTCCGCAAAGCAGTGGAATAAAAACGGCAGAAACAAAATTAATCCGCTGTCCTCCAGCTTTTTTGCAGAGCATTCCGAAAGGGTAATGATGTGAATAGGGAGCGTAATCCTCTCATGTCCGGGAAACTCCAGGGTAGTACAATACTCCTCCTTTCTGTTTTTTCCAAAATAAATAATCTGTGGTTCGCGCATCTGCACAATCGTATTTTCCGCCGGACTGCCGTACTGAAACATACAGCCTCTATCCTCCGCATAGATTTGAATGCATCCCTCCAGACAACGGAGCTGAAACATATAACGGTTGGCGCACCCTATGGTCAGCCATACGCTCACCGGCTCCTGATGATTCCATTCCTTTAATATTGTCTCCTCATCACTGTATTCTGTCCGGAAAAGACGGTTTACCATATGAATCAGCGCTTTGTCTGAAAGATGAAATATTTTTTCCATCATCCAAATATTTTCTTGGAAATACATGAATATTCTCCTCTCATTTCCAAACTGCAAGCACTCGAACCATTCTTAATTATACTAAATTCTGGAATTAATGCCATAGATATATGACCTTTGATTTGCTTCTTAGACACTTCAAGAATATAAAATCCAAGGTATTCTGTCAAGTATTCATACACTTGAGCTTTCACAAAATACAAAAAAGAGTACTGCACCTCTTTGCAGTACTCCTAAATCCCGTTCTTCAGGAAATTAACAATTTTCTCCAGAGCCAGTTCCTCATCCTCCCCTTCACATTCTATGATTACTTCATCTCCCGGACATACAGGAAATGCAAGAAGGCTCATCAGACTTTTACAGTTCATTTTGTATTCCCCATGAATCATCATAACATGGGATTTGCATCTGTTTGCTTCTGTTACCAGCTTTCCGGCCGGACGCAGATGCAGTCCTGACTCATTGTCAATGGTAATCATCTTCCTGACCAAAAAATCACCCCTCTCTTTTATATATTGCCCTCTTTCTTTGCGCACCCCCATGCACAGCCTGTGACTGCATATTTTACCTTTTTTATCAAAAATACGCAGATATACACAGATAAACAACTTCCAGTTAATGACATTATACCACAAACGGAGTGCGTGTAAACGCACTCCGCCTCACTTTTAACATATTGTTCACAATCAGAAGCCGAATCAGCTTCCTCTCTTCTTGGATACCACATCAAAAATAACAGCTGCCAGAAGAACCAAACCTTTCACGACCCTTTGATAATTGGCATCTACACCCATGATAGACATCCCAAGGTTGATAACCCCCATCAGAACCGCTCCGACGATAACGCCAGGAACCGTACCGACTCCGCCGTATGCGGAAGCGCCGCCGATAAAGCAGGAGCCGATTGCGTCCATCTCATAGTTCTGACCATAAGTAGGCTGCGCAGAGGTCATACGCGCAATGGTAAGCATACCTGCCAGCGCTGACAGAAGTCCCATATTTGCATATGCGATAAAGTAAACCTTATCTGTATTAATACCGGAAAGCTTGGTTGCCTTTTCATTGCCGCCGACCGCATAGAAATAGCGTCCGGTGGTAGTCATGGAAGTGATATATCCATAAATCAGAACCACAATCAGCACCCACACCAGAGCTGCAGGAATTCCCTTGTATTTTGACAGATTGTAGGTAAACCACAAAATTACCGCGCAAAGAACAACAACCTTCGCAACCAGGGCATTCAAAGAACCGGCCTCATAGCCTTTTTTCTTACGGGAAAAGTATCCTTTAAACTGCAAAAGTGCAAAAACGGCGCAGGCAATCACGCCCGCCAGCATACAAGTCAGGTTAAAGCCCTCCATACCAAAGAGATCCGGAACATAGCAATCCGCGCCTCCGCCGAAAAGCTTGACAAACAGTTCACTGCTCAAAGAGACAGTCTTACCATTCAATACCACATTAGACAGTCCCCGGAATACCAGCATGCCTGCCAGAGTAGTAATAAACGGAGGAATTCTCACGAATGCAATCCAGAAGCCCTGCCATGCGCCGATGATAAGGCCAATCAGGAGCATAATGATAATGGATACCCACATATTCATTTTCATATTTTCCATCAGTGTTGCGCCGACCGCACCGACAAAGCAGACAACCGAACCGACAGAAAGGTCAATATTGCCGCCTGTCAAAATACAGAGCAGCATACCTGTTGCCAGAACAAATACATACGCATTCTGGGCAATTAAGTTATTGATGTTCTGGGGAAGAAGAATTTTCCCCTGTGTCTGCCACGCAAAGAATGCAGTTACCAAAAGCAGCACCAGAATCATTGTATATTTTTTTACAAATCCCATTATATTCTCTTTACTCATTGTCTACTCTCCTTTGCCCGACTTCAGAATGCAGGACATAATAACCTCCTGGGACGCTTCCTCCTGAGAAAGTTCCCCCACGATTTTTCCCTCATTCATAACATAAATCCGATCACTCATACCAAGCACCTCCGGAAGCTCCGAGGAAATCATAATTACCGACTTTCCGGCCGCTGCCAGTTCATTAATGATACAATAAATTTCATATTTGGCGCCCACGTCGATACCTCTGGTCGGCTCATCCAGAATCAGCACGTCCGGATCTGCAAACATCCATTTTGCCAGAAGCACCTTCTGCTGGTTGCCGCCTGACAAATTGCCCACATTCTGCTCAACTGTCGGACATTTGGTCTTCAGCTTTTTCCGATAATCCTCGGCCACTGCATATTCTTTATCCTTATCAATAATGGTATGGCTGGATACGCCGTCCATATTGGCAAGCGTTGTATTCGTCTTGATTGGATTGGACAAAATCAGTCCGTTGCCTTTGCGATCTTCCGTTACATACGCCAGCCTGTGATTGATGGCATCCCGCTCATTCTTCAGACTGACTTCCTGTCCGTTAATAACCAGTGTGCCGGAAATGTTGGTTCCGTAGCTCCTGCCGAAAATACTCATGGCAAGCTCTGTGCGGCCTGCGCCCATCAGACCGGAAATTCCCACTACCTCCCCTTTATGTACTTTAATGGACACATCGTCCACCACCTTGCGTTCTGTATAGAGCGGATGATAAACGTTCCAGTTTTTTACCTCCAGATTCACCTCGCCGATTTCGACACCCGGCCTCTTCGGAAAGCGATCTGCGATCTCCCGTCCGACCATACCCTGAATAATACGATCCTCTGTAATCTCATCTACGCCCTTGGTCAGCGTTTCAATCGTGGAGCCGTCACGGATAACCGTAATTTTATCTGCTACATAAGCCACCTCATTCAGCTTATGAGAAATAATAATACAGGTCATCCCTTCTTTTTTGAATTTCAGGAGCAGTTCCAGAAGTGCCTGGGAATCTGTCTCATTCAGAGAAGCCGTCGGCTCATCCAGAATCAAAAGTCTTGCATGCTTTGCAAGAGCCTTGGCAATTTCCACAAGCTGCTGCTTACCCACGCCAATATCCTTAATCAGCGTTCTGGAGGACTCCTTTAATCCTACCGTCTTTAAATGAATATCTGCCTGACCGTATGTCTCGTTCCAGTCAATGGCAGCCTTTTTTCCGCGTTCATTTCCGAGGAACATATTTTCCCCGATAGTCATATAAGGAACCAGAGCCAGCTCCTGGTGAATAATGACGATTCCTTTCTCTTCACTGTCTTTAATCTTACCAAATTTGCAAACTTCACCGTCGTAAACGATGTCACCTTCATAAGTTCCGTATGGATAAATACCGCTGAGAACATTCATCAAAGTCGATTTCCCTGCCCCGTTTTCTCCTACCAGGGCATGAATTTCGCCTTTCCCGACCTGGAGATTGACATTGTCCAGTGCCTTGACACCCGGGAATGTTTTGGTAATATTTTTCATTTCAAGCAAAATCTCTGCCAAATAAACCCCTCCCCGCTATTCTTTAAAAACAGGCGGGCTCATCAGATAACCCGCCTGTAATATGCTTACTGTGCAACTGTTTTTTACTGAAGATCCGCCTCCGTATAGTATCCGGAATCAACCAAAAGCTCTTTGTAGTTGCTCTTGTCAGCAAATACCGGCTCGCAAAGGAAGGACGGGATAACACCTGTACCATTGTCATAGGTCTCAGTATCGTTTACAGGAGCCTCTTCGCCTTTCATGATAGCGTCTACCATGATTACAACTTTGGAAGCCAGGGTTCTGGTATCTTTAAAGATGGACATGGACTGTTTGTCAGCCAGCATATTTTTAACGTTAGCAATATCGCAGTCCTGACCGGTCAGCACCGGATAGGTTCCTGTATAGTTCGCTGCCAGGGCATTTGCCACGCCGAGAGCCGTTGAATCATTGGATGCAAGAACAACATCAAGCTGTGTCCCGTCAGAATAATAGGAGGACAGGATATTTTCAAATCTGGACTGAGCAGTTTCTGTTGCCCAGTTCGCAGTTGCAACGTCATCCTTGGCAATCTGACCGGACGGAACCACCAGCTTTCCGGCGTCAATGTATGGCTGCAGTACATCCATAGCGCCGCCATAGAAGAAATTCACGTTATTGTCACCTGGGTCACCGGTTACAATCTCCATATTGAACGGGCCGTCCTGATTTTCAAGATCCAACGCGTCTACAATATATTCGCCCTGCTTCTGGCCTACCAGATAATTATCGAAGGTAGCATAGTAGGATACTGCGTCCGAGTTCATAATCAGACGATCATATGCAATCACCTGAATATTGTTTTCTTTTGCCTGCGCAAGCACGGTTCCAAGAGAATCGCCGTCAATAGAAGCGATTACAAGCAGCTTGCATCCGTCAGAAATCATAGTTTCAATCTGGGATACCTGAGTGGCAATGTCATTGGATGCGAACTGTAATTCAACCGTGTAGCCGGCCGCCTCCAGTTCGGCTTTCATGTTGGTACCGTCCTGATTCCATCTCTGCAGATCCTGCGTAGGCATTGATACGCCAATCAGTTCGCCTCCACCGCCTGATGCAGGCGCTGCTTCTTCTCCCGCATCCTCTGCAGGCGCCTCCGCGTCTTCCTCTGCAGGCGCTTCTGTCTCGCTTTCTGCAGGCGCTGCCGCTTCCTTTGAGCCGGAACCGCAGCCGGCTGCCAGTGATGCTACCATTGCGACGCTTAATAAAGCGCCAACTAATTTTCTTTTCATTTCAGAAAATCCTCCCTTTCATTGATAATATCAATATATCACAGCCTTTGCAGGACAAACTTGTCTTTTTCTGTATATTTTTTACAATGCAGCCTTTGTTTCGGCAAAAAATCAGGACAAATTTGCCATTGCAAACCTGTCCTGTGCAAAAATTTCCTGTTCTAAGGTCTTGACACATTTAAATAAATATCGCCTTCCTCGTGGTATTTTCCCGTAATCACTTCATCCATATTTTCTTTTGTCACCGCAACCGGCTCCAGACGTTCGTAAGGAACGTCAAAGGTTCCGTCATTTATCGTCTCCGATACAGCAGTCTCTTTTCCCTCTGCCAGCGCCGCGCACATCTCCGCAGCTCTTCTTGCCAGCCTTTCCACAGGCTTATACACCGTCATACACTGAGTTCCCTCCACAATCCGCTGGCAGGCATCCAGATCCGCGTCCTGCCCGACCACGCAGATCTTTCCCGCAAGACGCCTCTCGGAAAGCGCCCGAATCGCATGGCCCGCAATGCTGTCATTTCCGCACATAATCCCCTTCGGCGCTTCCCGCGCCGCAAGGTAACTGCCGGTCACCGAAAAGCCGGTCTCCCCAAGCCACCCCTCCGCATGCTCCGTAAATGCAATCTTCAGTCCGCTTCCTTTCAACGCTTTATCAAATCCTGTCATAACCTGCGGCACATTGTAATCCGCCATGGGACCGCAGATCTGCAGCACATCCCCGCCTTCTCCCAGATGCTCGCTCATATGCTCTCCCATCAGGCGGCCTACCTCTTCATTGTCGAAGGAGATATACAGATCCACACCCGCATTCAGAATCAGCCGATCGTAAGCCACAACCAAAATTCCCGCCCTGCCTGCCCGCTGTACAGCGTTTACCAGTCCTGCCGGGTCCGCGTCGCTCGCCACCATAACGACCACTATAACATCCATTTTCTTTTCGATAAAATAATCAATCTGAGCAATCTGCTCCTCCATGTCCCCGTTCGCATTCTGCACATTTACCTCTGCCCCCAGCTCCTGGGCGGCAGATACGAACACATCCCGGTCCCTCTGCCAGCGTTCAATCACAAAGGAATCAAAGGTAATCCCGATCCGCACGACGTTGTCCTGCTCCTTCCTCTCCGCTGCCTGCGAGGTCTTCCTCTCCTTGCATCCTGTCAGTACAAAAAGGCACAGTATGATAAGCAGAGAAAGGATTTTTATTCCTTTCGCTCTCATCCTCTTTCACTCTCCCGGTATTCTGTAGGCGTTACTCCTGTGTTTTTCTTAAAAATGCGGCTGAAATAATTGGGATCGCTGTATCCAACCGATGCGCAAATTTCTTTCATACTGCCATCCTCCTTTGTCAAAAGCTCCTTTGCTCTCCCAATGCGCAGATTAGTCACATACTCCACAAAATTGCTGCCCGTCTCCTCCTTAAACAGCTTGCTGAAATAATAAGGACTTAAATCCATCTGCCGGGATACCTCATCCAAAGACAGATCCTTCTGGAAATTCTCCTGGATATAGCTCTGTGCCCGGACAATTAATTGGTTCTCATGCTCTTCTTTTTTGGTAATCATATTCCGGCAGCTCTCTCCGAACCTCTCTACAAACCATGGCCGCAGGTCACAGTTGCGCTCCGCATTCATAATAAGAGGAAGATAATGTTCTCTTTCGCTGAAATGATAAGTCATACCTCCGTTCAGATATGCCTCATGCTCTGCAAACAGGACAAATTCCAGCGTTTTCAGACGCACACTCATATTTTTTTCATCATAGGTTTCGAGCATCCAGTCAAAATACCTGCCTGCCGATCTCTCACACTCTTCCCTCTTACCACTTTTCAGGCTGTCAAACAGCTCCTTTTCCAGATCCACCGGATATTCCTCGTCATACCGGCATTGGATCGGAAGATCGTCCACATGAGCCACGCTTCCTGTAGAATTCACCAAAGCCTTCAGCGCTTCCTCATACGAATCCATACTCTGATTCAGCCTGCGTATGGAACCAATACCGATTCTGAAAGAAATATCTGTCATGTGCCTCAGCCTTCTTGTAAGCTCCCGGCTGACATCAATCATTCTAATCCGTTCCTCATAGCCCATCTTCATATTTTTCATCGGAAGAAAAACCGGAATCTTATTGGAAATAACGGACCCCACAATACATCTCCAGGTTTCCTTGAGTATTTCCCTGACCCTGGCATAATTCATCTGGGTTCTAACACTGGCTCCAACCGCATTCGTCATATGGTTTCCGCGCTGGTCATCACCTACCACCAGAGCCAGCATACATCCGTAATCCGCATCCATGCCAAGAAGCTGCCGATAGTTTTCCACGTCCTCCATAAAATGCTCCTGAAACATAATTGCATAGATAAACCCATTCTCGATGATCGGCGTGACAGTCTCCATCTTCTCCTTAATCCGCAGATCATCACTGCGCTTCTTCCGTTTGGAGTCAATGGTTTTAAACGCCTTCTGCAGCGTCTCTGCAATCATTTTCTCGCTGAAAGGCTTGTTTACATATTCTAAAACTCCAAGGTTAATCGCTTCCTTTGCATAGTCGAAGCTGTCATAAGCAGACAATATAATGAACTCTACGGAAGAGCTGCTTTTCTGGATCTCCCGGATTGCCTCGATTCCGTTGATTCCCGGCATTTGAATATCCATAAAAGCAATGTCCGGGCGGAAGCTCTCCGCCAGCTCAATCACATCTCTTCCCGTCTTTGCCGCTTCGATCTGACACTGATCCGGAAAATTTTTCTCAATGATCATTTTCAGGGAATCCAGTACAATCCCTTCATCATCTGCCAGCATTATTCGGTACATGGCGCATCCTCCTCTCCCCCGGGAATCGTTATCAGCACTTCCGTTCCTCTGTCCCTGCCTTCACTGAATATCTCCAGCTTTGCCTGTTCATGGAAATACAGCCGGAGCCGCTTTATCACGTTCTTCATGCCGACTCCGTTGGAATCAGACTGCATCCCTGCCTCCTGGGCCTCGCCGGCCAGAACCTGTTCAATCCGCTCCCTTTCCATCCCTGCGCCGTTATCCCAGATGCTGATACAGATATTCCGGCGTTTTCGGTATACAGACAGCTCAATCCTGCCCTCCCTGCCGATATTCCGTATCCCGTAATTGAAGGAATTCTCCACCAGAGGCTGCAGAATCATGCTTGGAACCCGTGTATCCAGAAGAGCTTCATCAATCTCCTTTGAAAACAATATCTCTCCGGAAAAGCGCACATTCAAAATGTATACATAATTGTCCACCAGACGGATTTCCTCTTCAAGGGTCGCATCCTGATCATTTTTGCGCACATTATAACGGAAAAATTCTGCCACATTCTGCAGAAATCTGCCGGTACGTCCTGCATCCTCCATCATAGCAAGCTGAGCGCCCGCATTCAGCGTGTTAAACAAAAAGTGAGGATGAATCTGCGCCTGAAGGTATTTAAGCTGTGCATCCTTTAAATGGCTCTGCATCATCAATTCCCTCTCCTTTAGCTGATTTTCCCTCTCCATCGTCAGCCTGAACTGTTCGATATAGTTCCGAATGCTCTCCACCATCTGATTAAAAGCCCCTGTCACAATCCCAACCTCATCCATACTCTGCACCGGTATCTGCCCAATCTCAAAATTTCCGTTGGCAATCTCGTCCGCTGCTTCTGCCAGTTTGCGAAGAGGCCGGGTAACTGTTTTTGTGCTTATGGCAATCAGGCTGATATTGCCCAGCAGCACCAGAAGCAATATCCCTATGCTGAGCATTTCCATGTAGCGCAGGGAGCTCATAAGGATCTGATAGTTTCTGGAATTATCTTTAAACTGTTCGTTGTTCAGGCTGTAAATAAAGGTGTGAATCTCTTCATATAACGTATTGGCATCCTCATAAAACTTTCCGTATTTCTCCACGTTCCGTCCCCGTTTTGCCCGTATCGCTTCAGCCGCCAGCCTCAGGTAGCTTTCTGACAGACCAAAGATATTCTTCTCTGTCAAAAGCATCCCGTTGTCTGTCACCTGCGTATTCAGACTCTCCATCAGGCTCCGGTAAGCCTGCTCGCTTCGATAATAATCCTCCATAGCATCCGAGCTTTTCGTGTTCAGGTACTCTTCCATGCTCCTTTGCACCTGATCCAGGGCCCCGGAAAGCTCATTCAGGCTGACATTGCTGATATAGACCGCCTCCACCTGCCCGGCCATCTCATTAGTGATTGCAAACATGTACAGATTAACAGACACAATAATGACCGCCGTCAGTACAAACAACGCCGTCAGCTTCTGCCGGAGGGTCAGATATTTCCACCTTTTTTTCATAACGGATTTGATCGGCTGCATATCCTTCTTCCAGCTCACTTTCTATCCACCAGTCTCTTGGCTTCCTTGGCAGTAATGAGCTTTGTATCCACTGCCATATAGCTGTTCGTATAACCGGTCTGCGTATATTCATCCAGAGCCTGTACACACAGTCTGCCCATCTGGCCGGCATCCAGTGCAATTGTAGAATAGATAATATTTTTGGCAACTGCATCTAAAATAGTCTCCGAGTCATAGTAACCAAGCATCTGCACGGTTCCTACTTTGTTATAATCCACGGCCGCCTGATAGGCGCAGCGTGTATGTACCGCATTTAGGCAGACCAGAACATCCGGCAGCTCCTCCAGATTCAGAAAAATATCCCGGATAGACTCCTCTGAACTAAAGCTTCTCGTATTGTCCACCAGGGCAGTTTCCACCGTCGTGCTGTGGTTTTCTCCCAGTTCCCTTTCCAGCGTTTCACGGATTCCAAATAATATCAGGTTTTGGCTTGTATCCATGCGGCTCTCCTCCATCAGCACCAGAATCTTTACAGGGCTTTCCATTTCTTCTTTTTTCTCTGAAAGAAGCTCCAGAATCTGGCGGCCGTACTCCTGTCCCAGGTTATAGCTGTTGTCCCCCACAAAGCATTGCCTCAGACTTCCTGTACTGTCGCGCAGTACGGTCACTACCGGGATACCGTTTTTCACCGCTTCATCAAGCAGGGCAACTGTCTTATCGTCCTCGTCACCGGGCACAATAATTCCGTCTACCGACGCTTGAATGGCAAGCTCAAGCAGTTCGTTTCTGTCATACTCTACTGCCAGGTTTTCCCCAAAGCGCTCTACATAAACGCCCCTCTCCTTTCCCTCTGCCAGAGCGCTTTCATACACCCGGTCCCAAAAATCGCTCTCATCTCTGCCTGTAATCATTACATAATGGCGGCTGTAGGTCTCATAAATTCTCTCGTCCTCTTTTATGATTTCAGTGGATTTCTGCCAAAAGAAAAACAGGCATGACAGAAGCACTGCCAGAAACACAAGCAGCATACCGCCTCTTTTTCTCCTCATAAGCCCTCCGTATCATATATTCATTCCGGTAATATGGCATACACCTGCAGCAATGCCGCAGGTGTATGCTCTGTATCTTTCAACTATATTGTGCTTTTATCCGAACGGGTTTTCTGTCGGATAGCGGATGCCTGCCGGCTGGTTATATCCAATCTCATTCACATCTACGCCGATATATTTAAATACCTCATACAGCGCCTTTCCATAATGTCCGAAGGCGACCGCTCCATGATGCGGATAATTTCCCTCAATCAGTACATGACGGTAAAATCTCTTCATTTCCGGGATGGCAAAGATGCCGATTGCTCCAAAGGAGCGGGTAGCAACCGGAAGAACCTCTCCATTTGCAACATAAGCGCGCAGCCTGCAGTCAGCAGTGCTCTGCAGACGGAAGAATGTGATATCGCCGGGCGCAATGTCCCCCTCTAAGGTTCCCTGCGTAACCTCCTCCGGAAGACTTCTTGCCATGATCAGCTGGTATTTCATCTGGCAGAAGGACAGCTTCTTCGTGTTGGTATTTCCGCAGTGGAAGCCCATAAAAATATCGTTGCTTGTATAATCATATTTTCCTTTAATATCCTCATCATAAATATCATACGGCACCGTATTGTTGATATCCAGCAAGGTAACAGCGTCGTCGCTGACACAGGTTCCGATATATTCGCTCAGCGCACCGTAAATATCTACTTCACAGGATACCGGAATCCCCCGTCCGGTCAGGCGGCTGTTCACATAGCACGGAACAAAACCGAACTGGGTCTGGAATGCAGGCCAGCATTTTCCGGCAACCGCCACGTGCTTTCTGTATCCCTTATGTGCTTCTATCCAGTCAAGCAGGGTAAGCTCATACTGAGCCAGCTTAGGAAGAATCTCCGGCTTCTTATTGCCTTCTCCAAGCTCCGCCTCCATATCCTTAACCACTTCCGGAATGCGCGGATCACCGTCATGCTTCTGATATGCCTCGAACAAATCAAGCTCAGAATTTTCCTCAATTTCAACTCCCAGATTATAAAGCTGTTTAATCGGGGCATTACATGCCAGGAAGTTTAAAGGGCGGGGGCCAAAGCTGATGATCTTCAGATCCGAGAGCCCGATAACTGCCCTTGCGATTGGGATAAATTCATGGATCATATCTGCGCACTCTCCTGCGGTTCCTACCGGATATTCAGGAATATACGCCTTGATGTTTCTCAGAGCCAGATTGTAGCTTGCATTCAGCATCCCGCAGTAAGCGTCCCCCCGGCCCTGAATCAGATTATTGCCGGATTCCTCTGCCGCCGCCACAAACATCTTCGGTCCCTCAAAATGCTTTGCAAGCAGTGTCTCGGAAATCTCAGGCCCGAAGTTGCCAAGGTATACAACCAATGCGTTGCAGCCTGCCGCTTTCACATCCTCCAATGCCTGCGTCATATGTATCTCGCTCTCCACGATACATACCGGACATTCATAAATGTCCTCTGCATCATATTTCGCTTTGTATGCTTCCACCAAAGCTTTTCTCCTGTTCACGGATAAGGTCTCCGGGAAGCAGTCGCGGCTTACAGCCACGATACCAATTTTTACTTTTGGAATGTTGTTCATGATTTTACCCTCCTGATAATGATATTGTTAAGATGCCGGTTCTCTTTTCTGCCGCTCCCATGCTGTCCGTCCGGCCAATTCCTTTGCAGGTTTTACTCCTGAACGGAAATGTTCTTTCCGATAAGGCCAATGTGCGATCCCTTTGGCAGTCCGCCTTCGGCATGTCCGATCAGCCACTTATTTTTTGCTGCAATAAGCTTATCTTCCCAGTCCCTGTGTCCTTCCTCCAGAGGCAGGTTTGTACCCCTTGGAAGCACAATAGCCACACGGAAGCCGCTTTCCTGCGCGCTGCAGGGGGCATAGTGCAGCGTTGTCGCATAGAGCTCCACTGCAGTCCCCCTCGGAAGAAGAAACGCTTCCGCAAGAGAAGTATCATATGTAAAGCTGTCGGTAATGTCCTGCTGAGAGCCAACAAGCAGTACTGCATCCGTTCCCGCCACATTAATCTCTGAAGAACGGTGGTACTCCAATGCATTCAGCAGATAGTTTTTACCGTTGCAGTATCCAATCTGAATGGGCAGCTCTCCATAAGTCTTAGTCTGAAGCTCTGCAAAAGCCGGAAGCTCCTCCAGCTCTGCCACAGACGGCTCATAGACCACATCCTCCGGAAGCGGCGTCTTTGTATTCAAGACATCCACCAGACCGGAAAAGTCAATATTCTGTACGATCCTTCCATATCTGCGGAATGCGGCATCGGTTACTTTTTTAATTTCCATTGAATGTTTCCTCCATATTGACTGATATGCAGAATTTACTTGATAATTTCAAACAACGGCCTGCATGCCGGGTAAATTTCCTTGAACTGCTGATAACGTTCTTCGTATTTGGCTGCAAGCGCCGAATCCGGCTCAATGGTATCGACGATTTTAACCAGCCTTGCGGCAGCCTCCTCTACGTTTTTGTATTCTCCGCAGGCTACGGCCGCCAGCATGGCTCCGCCGAGGGCCGGCCCCTCCTCGCTTTCAATCACATCCACTTTAATGTTCATAACATTAGCAATTATTTTTTTCCATAAAGGACTCTTCGCTCCGCCGCCGCAGATTTTAGTCCGCTCAATGCGGATGCCTAAAGACTTGGCTACCTCAAAAGAATCCCTGAGCGCAAATGCCACGCCTTCTAATACTGCCTGGGTCATATCGGCCCGGGTGGTGTCCATAGTCATGCCGATAAAGGTTCCCCTTGCATTGGGGTTATTGTGCGGGGAGCGCTCGCCCATCAGGTAGGGCAGGAAATATACATGATTCTCACCCAGCTTTTCAATGGCCTTCTGCTCTGACGCATAATCCCCGACACCGATAATTTCGTCCATCCACCATTTATTGCAGGAAGCCGCACTCAGCATACATCCCATCAGGTGATAGTGTCCGTCTGCGTGCGCAAATGCATGAAGGGCATTATTTTTGTCCACGCCGAACTTTTCAGAGGAGATAAAAATGGTTCCGCTGGTTCCAAGAGAGATATTGCACATGCCGTCCCCGACGGTTCCGGTTCCAACGGCCGCCGCCGCATTATCTCCGGCCCCCGCCACAACCTTGACCGCCTCCGGAATTCCAAGCTCTGAGGCAATCTCCGGGAGTACGGTTCCGACTGCTTCATAGGATTCATAAACCTTTGCCAGCTGCTCTTCACGGATACCGCAGATATCCAGCATTTCTTTGGACCAGCAGCGGTTCTTTACATCAAAAATCAGCATGCCGGATGCATCGGACACATCGGTACAGTGCACGCCTGACAGCTTGTAAGCAATATAGTCCTTTGGAAGCATAATTTTCCGAATCTTTGCAAAATTCTCCGGTTCCTTATTTTTTACCCACAGAATCTTCGGCGCGGTAAATCCGGTAAAGGAAATATTTGCCGTATATTCGGAAAGCCTGTCCTTGCCAATGACATTATTCAGATAATCACATTCCTCATAGGTACGGCCGTCATTCCAGAGCAGCGCCGGGCGGATAACCCTGTCGTCCTCATCCAAAATCACCAGACCGTGCATCTGTCCGCCGAAGCTGATCCCTGCCACCTGATTCCTGTCACATCCGGACAGCAGTTCTTTTAACCCCTCCATAGTCTGTGTAAACCAGTCCTCCGGATTCTGTTCCGACCATCCCGGATTCGGAAAACAGATCGGATATTCTCTGGATACAATTTTCTGGATATGTCCTTCCCCGTCCATCAGAAGCAGTTTGACAGCGGAAGTGCCGAGGTCTACGCCAATGTAGAGCATGCTTGTGTCCTCCTTTTTTGCGTGCACGTGCACGTTTCTTGTCTTTATATTACCTCGTTCCGTTTCATTTTTCAACAGTTTGCCGCAATTTTTCTTTGATTTTATAATTTTTTGTGTAAATTGTAT
>VSNE01000069.1 GCA_009774155.1 Lachnospiraceae bacterium | reverse complement strand
ATACCCCTTTTTCTATGCTATAATTGCAGTATAAATTAAACGGTCATTTATCTTGCACTTTTTCATTAAAAACAGTATTCAACTTCAAAGGGGAAATATATGATCTTCGGTTACTGCAGAATATCAACTGCAAAACAAAATATTGAACGCCAAATCCGAAACATCTTATCTGCTTATCCTGAGGCAAAAATTGTAACAGAAATATACACAGGAACAAAATTTCAGGGAAGGAAAGAACTTGACAAAGTTATTCGTATAATTCAACCTGGTGACACTATCATATTTGACAGCGTTTCTCGTATGAGCAGGAATGCAGAAGAAGGTTTTGATCTATATGAATTTCTATTTAAAAAAGGGGTCAATCTGGTCTTTCTAAAAGAAGCCCACATTAATACTGACACATATAAGCATTCCATGGAAAGCCAGCTTCAGATTGCATTTAACAGCAAAGATGCTGACATGGACAGACTAATGCAGGGGATCGTTGATGTATTGAATACTTATATTCTAAGTCTTGCCCGGAAACAGATAAAACTTGCCTTTGAACAGTCTGAAAAAGAAGTCCGGGATCTTCAGCAACGTACCCGGGAGGGTATAGAAACTGCCCGCCGCAATGGCAGGCAGCCTGGACGCAAAAACGGCATTTCTGTGAAAACAAAAAAGAGTCTAACAGCAAAACCTATAATTCTGAAACACTCAAAAATATTTGGCGGAAATCTGAAAAACGAGGAAATGGCAAAGCTCGCCGGAATCAGCTTAGGAAGTCTCAAAAAATATAAAAAAGAGCTTGTTGAAGAGATCTCAGCATCTTCCTATGATGAAGTCCAACAAAAATATAATTAACTTTACAACCCCACCACCCTTCCAAAAATGAATACAGATCTCCTTCTGACTACTAATCATGATACATCGCTTGCTCCTTTTTGGCTTGTCGGCTTCTTTCATAAAGTATTTGATACTGATTACTTTTCCTTGCCGCCGTTGTTTCAAGTGATTGAAACACTATTTTGAATATGCCGTAAGACAATCTTTGGAGAGGTATTTTTTCATACATTTCTATCTCATTCTTCGCATATTCATTTCCATACTCATCCGCCGCCTTATGTAGCCAGCTAAGCCCTTTCTCCGGATTTTTATCAATTCCAATTCCCCATAAATAAATATGTCCTATTCTCCACATTGCAAAGTCATTATCCTGATCTGCCGATAGCTGCCAGTATTTTAATGCAGTATCGGTATCTCCTTTTTCAAAATATGTATTCCCAAGAAAATATTGAGCATGTAAATTATTATAACTATCAGAAGCTTCATGCAGCCACTTCATTCCCACCTCATAATCCTGATGAACAATTTTTCCTTCCATATGCATACGGCCTAATTGATACATTGCCATTTCATTTCCTTTTCCTGCAGCTAACTCATAATACTTCACTGCCTCTGTTGGATTATAATATTCTTTTTTTTGATCAGAATACAATTTTCCAAGAAAATACGCCGCATATGGGTTCTTATACTCATCTGCTGCTTTATGAAGCCAGCTCACGCCAGACTCTGGATTCTCCTCTACCTTATCCTCTAAGTATAACTTACCAAGCCGGTACATCGCCGCTTCGTTCCCCTTCTCCGCCGCTATTTCATAATACTTCACTGCCTCTGTTGGATTATAATATTCTCCTTCCTGCTCAGAATACAATTTTCCAAGAAGATATACCGCATATGGATTCTCATACTCATCCGCCGCCTTATGCAGCCAGCTCATCCCGGTTTCCGGATTCGCTTCTACATCATCCTTCAAATATAGCTTACCGAGTTGATACATTGCCATCTCATTTCCTTTTTCTGCTGCTATTTTATAATACTTTAAGGCTTGTTCTATATCGCTTTTACTTTCATATATCTTTCCTAAACTGTATAAAGAAAGCTCTCCTCCATGTTCTACAGAAAGTTTAAAATATTTTATTGCTTTTTCCATGCTATAAAATTTACCGGAATCCTCTGATGAGAAAAACTTTCCTAAATAATGCTCCAGATATGCATTTTCCGACTTTCCTTCCGTCTTTCGCTCCAAACGCTCTTCAATCTTCTTAAGGGATAACTCTAATAGTTGTTCTCCCTCACTGATTTTTTCCTCCCCGCAAAGACCATGGATATATATCTGCCCCTGCTTAAGCATCGCCATTTCATTCCCCTGAGCAGCCGCTTTCTCATACATATGAACTGCTTTTGAAGGAGCATAGTTTTCATCAGACCCATTGCTGTAAATATCTCCCAGAAGATATTGAGCATATACATTGTTTTCCTGGGCTGCACGATCCAGCCAATAAATCCCCTTCTCTTTGTCAATATCTGCCCCATTTCCAAAATAAAGCATATATCCAAGCTGGTGCATCGCAGCAGCATTTCCCTGTTCTGCTGACTTTTTATAATATTTTAAAGACTTTTCTATATCATATACAGCCTCCTCCTGACCGTATATTTTTCCTAACATATAATCTGCCCAATGATTATTTAATTTTGAAGACTCTTCAAACCAATGACTCGCTTTCATAATATCTTTGCTGATTCCAGACTTTTCATACCCTTTCATATACATTTTTCCAAGCTGGTACATCGCAAATTTATTGCCATTGGAGGCGCTCTTTTCAAAAAAAGCATATGCCTTTTCCGGATCGTGAAAATACTCATCTAAAAGGTATTCCTTCCCCCATTTATATAAAGAATTTCCATTTTTAGAATCAAGCCGCCTGTAAAACTCATATTCATGCTCATTCCAAAAAGCCTGGCTTTTTATTTCTTCTGCCTGGCGTAATTTCTCATATTCGTGTGGAGCCCACCAATCAGGTCCTGTAGCTATTTCCAAGAGCTTATCCATCTCCCGTTCAAGCGAAAGATCCATCTGCTTCTTTTCCTTATTTCCATCCTCCGGCTGATACTCTATGTCATTACTTTTTGCATCTGTATTCCCTCTGATTACATCTATTTGGGAAGTAACTCCTTTTAAAATGATATTGCCGGCACGGTTATAAAGTTCTCCCATTGCCCTTTTTCTTACGGCAGCTAACTGCTTTTGTACCTTCCCCTCCATCTTCTGAATTTCTACAGAAGCATTCACGTAATTTTGAACCTGTAATTTAAAGTCTCTCCGTTCAAATAATTGATTGGTTATATCATCTATCTTCTTTTTTACTTCAGGAGACATAAACCGATAACTTATTCTTCCCTGCATCGGAAGTACATCCACCAGCTCCCTTATCTTTGCCTCCAGCTCCTTTAACTCCCCATCCTTTAATTTATTCGGAAGGGAACTGACCATGTTCCCGGGAACATAAGAGGTGTCCAAAAAAATACGTTTAAATTCATCCGTTATGCTTTCCCTGGAAACATTTTTCTTAAGGATATATTCGTCACGTTCTTCCTTCAGAAGCTTTTTCAGGGACTTTTCATAATTCTCATCAAACATATGATCCGAAAGAACCTTCCGGCATTTATTCTGTGTAGCGACTGGTATGAATGGCGACTGAATAATGTCCTTATTATTCCAAAGCATTACATGAATATGCGGATGAGTTTTTTCCGCATGATAAGCTGCTACCCAGGTAAAGTCATATGAACTTAATCCGAGAGCTTTGGCAAAATCGGGCATCACTGCTTTAAGATATTGATTCCAATTATTTTTATTAGTGTATCCCAGAAGCTTTGCATCCAACTCACTTAGGGAAATAATTACTTTGTATATATTTTTCCCGTCCGCAGTCATTTTGGCCACATCACTTCCAAGTTTCTTTAAATCACTTGTATCTATATTTCCAAACAGCCCATGAGATCCAGGCCGATCCGAAATATATTTTAAATAATCTTTATTGCTTGTCTCTTTTGAATCAGCAGTTTTCTCTTCTTTTTCTATTGCAGATAAAACAGCTTCATCTGTAGGATTCTCACTCAATTTTTCCAAATCCACATTTTCCCTGGTCGCAATATAGGTAAGATAATTCCTGTTAGCATTTTGACTGCCCTTTTTATTCGGATTTGCACAACGGATTTTACATACCAATGGCCTGTATGGCATAATTAATCCTCTCCCCCATTACCTTTAAGATACTTCACTGCTTTTTTTCTGGCCTGGTCATATGCTTCCTGATAATCTATCTGCTTGTTTTCAGGAAGAAACCGGGAGATTACTTCTGCAGTCAAATACGCAGATGTCCCCGCCTGGATACAGGTCTTAGCAGATAATGCAGCAAGTCTTTCTACCTGTAAAGATAAAATTTCCTGTAATTGCTGCCGTATGATCGGAACAATAAATTCCATATTGTCTTCTGTTAAGGTTCCATTTAACCCCTGTAAAGCCCATTCACGCACAACCTCTGACATAGAGACTCCCCTTTTCGCTGCAATTCCAGAAATGGTATCATAATCTTCTTTTGTGAATTTCACATTTATACGGGAGCCATTTTCTCTTTTCTTTTTTGTCTTTACTGTATCCATTAATTTCCCTCCTTCATAGCTCTATGTTACAAAAAATTTCCTTTAAATACAACTCTTTACAAGTTTTTCTTTAATAACTGTAACAAGATATTTATTTTTTTCTTTTTTATGTAACACTCAAAAAATTACTTTAAAATACCGGCTTGACCGGTATTTGTGCTTCAAGCGTGTAACGCTCTATTCCTGCCTTAAAATTTGGAACAAATTTTAAGGTGGCGGATCAAGGGCGGTAGGGGCTTGGTTTTTCCCCTACAGGGGAAACGGAAAAGGGGTCTTTAGTCCGCCGGAGCTGTGGAGCTTGTGGTCAGGCGCCTGTTTTGCAGGATGTTGGCTGCTCTGTGGACCGGATGTATCCAACCTGCTGTGCATGGCCTGTCCACAGAGTTGTCAATATCCTGCTGGCGGCTGTCCACAAATCCATAGCTTAAGAAGCACCTGGCTTTTTTCAGTTTCTCAATCAAGTGACTTCAAGTCACTTGTTAAACAGTAGTTTACTCTCGTATCCTGCTGAAAAATATAATAAAAGCAAAAAGGAAAGCTGAAGACTCACAGCCCACTCTATTAACAAATATGGGGATATAGGGCTGAATACATATATTCTATTAGGTATGGGGAGTGTCAATGTTTGAGACTATATTCTGAAAAACGGGAGTAGTTGAAAATCCTGTCGAAATATGGTAATATCTTTTTAGGACTACCAGGATGGTAGGCGGTCAGCCCTCTCCGGAGGGACTGTGACCCTCCGTGTACATAGAAACCTGAAAAGGAATCTTGGAAAGGAGGGCTGAGTGGATGTTGACAATTGAAGGATTAATAGCAGTAATCAGCCTTGTGCTGACAGCATTTGGTCTCGGATATTCCATCGGAAACAAAGATAATAATAAAACACAAAAATAGCCGCCCTGTCTGGAAAACTGTGCGGCTATTTTAGCTAAACATATTTCGGGCTAACCGTCTATCGGTAGCTCCTATGGGCACCTATTCAAATAGGTGCCTTTCTTTATGTAAAGAATAGCACAAACTGTAAAAAAGTTCAAGAATTTTCTTCCACCGGATAGTATAGCTTCACCTTTACTTTTGGCTACCTTAACCCACCATCTAAAGCCAGTGGGATTGCAGTAGCCTTATTTCAAACAATTCATTCCTTTTTTTCACATTTCTGTATTCGATGTTAAAATGGTTGCTTCTGTTTTCTCCTATCTCGGCTATTTAACACTGTAATTCTGGTTTCCGTATACCCTGTGGCATATTTGTTTTAATTTTATTTCGTATTCATTGACTATTATATAAAAACCTGATATAATAAATATCAAATCAAAAAAGTGACTTCAAGTCACCTGATTAATTACAAAGGAGGTAACATGTACCTTGAAAATTTCAAATCATTAAGAGAAGTAAAAGGCTTATCCCTGCAAAACATAGCAGATCAGCTTAATCTTACCAAACAATGTTTACACACTTGGGAAAAAAGCAGAGTTATTCCAAATAAATATGCACCTGAAATTTGTTCTATACTTGGAATCTCCCTGGAAGACCAGGAATTTTATCATCCAAACTGCATTGTTAAATTCAGAAAAAGCCTTAACATGAGCCGGGCCGCATTTGCGGCACTTCTGGAAGTATCTGATTCTACATTAAGTCGGTGGGAACGTGGAGCTATGGAATTGTCTCAGAAAAATACAATCCTATTACATGAACTATACAAAAAACTATCAAGTGACTTCAAGTCACCTCAAGAATAAAGGAGGCAGGATAATGTCAAAAGTAATAAGTATTATAAACAATAAAGGAGGCGTCGGGAAAACAACCTCCTGTGCATGTATCGGTGAAATTTTAGCATTCCTTGGAAAGAAAGTGCTTCTTGTAGATATCGATCCACAGGGAAATCTAAGTATGCTATACGGAGGATATTATGATGACAGCAATGACGGCCCAGAACCAAAGCATAAAAATATTGCAGAGCTTTTTAAATACCGTTATAAAACTGCTGATGAGATGCATCAGATCATTTATGAGGCCAGCCCAGATAAAAACTCCTATCTAAACAGACTGCACATCTTACCTGCAACCCACCGACACGAAAAGAGCGCACATGAGGTTACAAGCAATTTAACCGGGAACAATTTTGTAATATTAAAACGGGGAATTGATGCAATCCAGGATGAATATGACTATATCATCATTGACAATGCCCCAGCAAATAATATATTGACTGTAAACAGCATGATGACTTCTGACCTGGTATATATTCCTGTCTGCACAGAGGGGTTTTCGTACCAGGGGCTTCAGACTACCATGAAATCTATTATGGATATTAAAAGCGATTATTGCTTAGACCGTCTGGTTTTTGGAGGCGTATTTATCACTCAATCTCGTGCAAATACTAATGTATATAAAGGGCTGTCTGAAAGCTATGCAGATGAGTTTAAGGACAAGTTTTTTAAGTCCACAATCCGCTTGGACACTGTTATACAAGACTGTGAATCCAAAATGATCCCTTTGTTATCCTGTGCAAAAAAAAGCGCCGCGGTCGCAGATTATTTCAAACTTGTAGAAGAACTTAAAATTCTGGATAAAAAAACGGAAAAATTATTGCGCTTAGCTTTTGTTGACGACAGTGAACAGTAAGTAAGGAGTAACCCCTATGAGTATAAAGCAAAAATCACTTTACAATAAAATATGGCGGAACCGGCCCTATTTTGAAGACTTCATTACCAGGAGTATCTATCATTCCAACGCAATAGAAGGCAATACCATATCTTACGCAGAAACATATGCCATCACCTTTAATAATAATTCATTAAAGATAAATGCAACGCCAAGAGAACTGTACGAGGCCATAAATTTAAAATATGCCTTTCATTACGTGCTTGACCATCTAAACGATCCTCTCTCATTAAATATGATAAAGAACATCGGAATTTTACTTAATAAAAACATAAGCGAAATCAACGGGTTCCGTACAACCAAAGCAGATATCGGATGATATAAAACAGTTTTCTTATGAGATATGTCAAAAGTACAAAGTCATTATTAAATATATGGAAACGGATAAAGACCATATTCATTATATGATAGAAACAGAGCCAACGATGTCTGTCAGTAAAATTGTAAACCTGATGAAAAGCTACACAACGCATCATATTTGGGAAAGACATCCGAATTATTTGCGAAAACATTTCTGGAAAGAACATACCTTTTGGACGGACGGATATTTTGCTTGCAGCGTAGGAAATGTTTCAGAAGAAATGTTAAGAAAATATATAGAAAACCAAGGGCAGGAGGGTGGTGACGGCCAATGCTGAAAGCGTATAAATACAGGATATATCCTAATAGCAAACAGAGAATACAGATTGCAAAAACATTTGGCTGTTGTCGTTTTGTTTATAACCAGACATTGGCATATAGGAAGGAAGCCTACGAAAAAAAGAAGAAATCTGTTAGTAAAACAGACTGCAATAATTACTGTAACAGGGAATTAAAGCAGACGTATGAATGGTTAAGGGAAGTGGATAAATTTGCTTTGACAAATGCAATTTATAACATGGATTGCGCATATCAGAAATTTTTCAAAGAACATGCAGGATATCCAAAACTCAAAAGCAAGCATGATAACCGTAAATCTTACACAACAAACTTCACGAACGGGAATATAACAGTGGATTTTGGGAATGGAAAGATTAATCTGCCAAAATTAAAGGACATAAAAGCAAAACTGCACAGGAGTTTTAGCGGTCAGGTAAAATCGGCGACAGTATCGCAACTACCAAGTGGAAAATATTATGTATCCATACTGGCAGAAACAGAACATGAAGAATTGCCGCATACAAAGCAGAATATAGGACTGGATTTAGGGATTAAGGATTTATGTATCACATCAGATGGGAAGAAATACGAAAACCTGAAGATAATAAAGAAACATGAAAGAAAGCTGGCAAAACTGCAAAGACAATTATCACACAAAGAAAAAGGGAGCAGTAATTACCACAAAAAGAGAAAGAAGATAGCGTTATGCCATGAGAAGATAACAAACACCAGAAAAGATTACCTGCATAAAGTTTCCCATGAGATTATCAGCGAAAACCAAGTGATAGTTTCAGAGAACCTGCAGATAAAAAATATGGCAAAGAATCATCATCTGGCAAAATCCATATCTGATGTATCATGGTATGAGCTGACAAGACAATTAGAGTATAAGGCTGGATGGAATGGAAGGAAATATATAAAAACAGATACCTTCTATGCGAGCAGCCAATTATGCTCTGCCTGTGGATATCAAAATACGGGAACGAAAGATTTATCAGTAAGAGAATGGATATGTCCTGTCTGCGGAACAAAGCATGACAGGGATGTTAATGCCGCAAAAAATATATTAGTGGAAGGATTAAGACAAATAGTGTAAAGAAATATATAGGGACGGTGCAGCCCGAATTTACGCCTGTGGAGATAGTAGGTTACGAGGTCGATGAAGCAGGAAGCCCATTGGTTTTAGACAATGGGTAGTTCACTTGGATAGGATGCAAAAATTCGATCTGAAAATTCAGCAGCCTCCTTTATTCCAGTACCCCCCTATTAATATCCCATAATAGCCAACGAAAGGAACATATTTATGAAAAAGAAGAAAATAGGATTAGACCTTAGCAGAGTTTCTTCCGCACTTGAAAGCTCAGCAGAAGCTACAATTGCTCAGCAAGTAGACGGAAGAGAAGAAGACAACGATAAATCAACCATTAAACCCGGTCAAACCAATAAAAATCCTATTAACCTTTTCCGGATAATGAACATACAAAAAAACCAAATCCGCAGAAATAAAAAAAATGATTATCCTATAGTAGAAATTGAAAAATTGGAATGGTCCATTCTTCATTTTGGTCTTATTGAAGCATTAAGTGTACACTACGATCCCGAAAGCAATATGTATGAGCTGGAGGCTGGTGAAAGAAGATACACTGCTATCACAAACCTGATAAACAGATATGGAAATGCAATCCCAAGTGATAGTGAAGAATATAAAAATTATAAAAAGAACGTAGAACAGTTTGACTTGAATGGTATTCCATGTAAAGTAGAGGAGGATAGCCATCCCCTTTACAGTGAAGCAAGACTTATCATAGCCAATGCAGAACGCCGTCCGGATGATCCTGCATTTATGGCCAAAAAAACACATGACCTTGCCCGGATATATCATGAGATTAATGCCATGCTTCCGGCCAATGAAAAATTCAGCATAAATGAAAAAATAGCATCGGATCTTGGTATTGGAACACGACAGGTTATGAGAAATAAACAATTCGGTTCTCTGGAGCCAGAGCTTCAGCAGGTACTGGCAAAAAGAGTCGGCATCAATGAAGGTGCACGTTATCATACTATGACTCCAGATGCACAAAAAAAGCTTGCTAAAGATATTGAAGAAACAGGTACTGTACCGGATGTAGATTCTGCAAAAAAAATATATGAAGCTTCTAATTCTTCCTCTCTTTTTCAAATCAAAGAAGAGGAGCAAAAGGAGCAAGCATCTATATCTCCGGAAAAAGCGGTAGCTGTAAAAAAATCTGCTGATGTCAAAGCAGCTCTAAAATCTTTAAACAGACAGATTAAAAAAATAAAATCGGCTTTTGAAGAATATAAAGAAATTGATGAAGACCTTATACAAACACTGGGACTCTTCAATCCGTCTGAAATCCAAGATGAAATCTTAGCCATCATTCAAGAGCTGCAGTCACTAGAGAGATAAAGTGACTTCAAGTCACTTCAGGAATGGAGCAAATTAGCAGAAGCTGTGGAGCTTGTGGTCAGGCGCCTGTTTTGCAGGATGTTGGCTGCTCTGTGGACTGGATGTATCCAACCTGCTATGCATGGCCTGTTCACAGAGTTGTCAATATCCTGCTGGCGGCTGTCCACAAATCCATGGC
>VSNE01000068.1 GCA_009774155.1 Lachnospiraceae bacterium | reverse complement strand
GGAACATATAAAATATTTTGTTCCTCGGCCTTCATCTGCCATTCCTCTGCTTTCTTCCGCGCAAATGCCGGCTCATCCGGATCTTCAAAGGCTGTCTTTTCTGAAAGGATTACCTGAGTCTTTTCCAAAAGCTGCTGCTCCTGCGCAGTAAGTACCGCCGCCAGCTTCAAGGATGCGATATGCTTTCCAATCCACACCCCATAAGATCCTGCTTCTAAAACCCACCCGCGCAGCTCATCCGAGTAACTGGAAAGAGCTTCTTGTTCTATAAAAATGGTAAGCCTTTCTTCCTCCTGAGGCTTCAGAAGCCTTGTCTTTGCAAATCCGGCCAACCTGTGATATTCCTTTGGAATACCTGTCTGGGGCAGTGTCACATATACCTGGACGATCTCTCTTCCGGAATAAGACTCTCCGATATTTTTTACGGAAACTTTCAGTTCAATGCCTGCTTCTTTACTTTGAACCTCCTTAAGCTCCATAGAAAAATCCGTATAGGAGAGTCCATAGCCAAACGGAAACAAGGGTTCTATACCAAAGCTGTCAAAATATCGGTATCCTACATAGATTCCTTCTTTGTATTCCTCTGTTTCCAGATTCCCGTTTAAATAACCAAAGCTTCCGGCAGAAGGGTAATCCTCATAATGTTTTGCCCAGGTAGTTGTCAGTCTGCCGCATGGCGCTTCACGTCCAAACAGAACATCCGCAACAGCATGTCCGCCTTCTTGTCCGGGAAGGGAAATATTCAGGATCGCCTTAATATTTTGAGCCTCCTCTATGATGTCCGCAAGCTCTATGGGAGCTCCTGTATTCAAAAGCAAAACGATAGGGATACCTGTCTGATTCAGGTAAAGGATATCTTCCTGCTCCTTTTTGCTTAAGTAATAATCCCCTTCTGCCCTCCTGCGATCCTTGCCTTCACCGGCAATACGGCTGATTACATAAACTGCAGCCCCGGCATTGTCCATATCCTCCGATCTAATCTTACGTCCGTCCGGCAAGGAAAAAGGATTGGCTGCATAGGCATCAAAGGGATTTTCCACAGTCTTTACATCTTCCAGAACCTTTTTCTTCCATGCATTTCTGGCCGCCTCACAACGCCTTTCATAATCTGCAAGCCAGTCTTGGCTGGTAACAACCGCATGGATATCCTTTAAACCTTGATAGATGGAAATATTCCTCCGGCAGTTGACTTCACCGGAGCCAATACCGCCCTTCACCGTCCGTACCGCTCCGCCGCCAAACAACGCAATGGGAGTGGAGGCTGCAAAAGGAAGCAGCCCCTCATTTTTCAGCAGTACCATGCCCTCCACTGCCGCCCTCCTTGCAAATATACCATTCACAATCTCCCGCCTGGAGGGCTCCGTTGTCTGAACGCCGCTATGGACATGTTTTTTAACTTTCATCGTTACTCCTTTACACCGCCCAGCGTCACGCCTGCAATAATATATTTCGACAGGAACAGATATGCGAGAACAATCGGAACAATGGCCACCAGAATCATAGTGTATATTTTGCCCATATCAAAGTTCATATAATCAGCGCCCCGAAGGGTGGCAATCAGAATGGGGACTGTCATCTTTTCCTTGGACTGAATCACCAATGCGGGAACAAAGTAATTGTTCCAGGAGCCTACGAACGTAAAGATAGCCTGTACCGCAACTGCCGGCTTCATAATAGGAAGCACGATTATATTAAAAGTCCGGAATTCTCCAGAACCGTCGATTCTTGCCGCCTCGACCAGAGATAACGGAAGCGAGGATTGCAGATAACTGTACATGAAATAAAATACAGCCGGAGACGCAATAGAGGGAATAACCAACGGAAGCAGAGAATCATACATACCCATCCTGGTGATCAACCGCAGAAATCCCATTGCCGTCACCTGCGTAGGCATTACCAGAATAGCCATAATAAATGTAAATGCCACCTTCTTCAGTTTGAAGTTGTATGCATATAAGCCATAAGCCGTTAATGCTGAAAAATAGGTACAGATTGCCGCGGAACAGCCGGAAACAATCAAACTGTTTAAAATTCCCCGAAACATAGGAAAGGTTCCGTCATTGGCAACATTTTTTAAATTTTCAAATAAGTATCCCCCTGGCAGCGCCGAAAATCCCTTCTGTAAATCTGCATGGGAACGGGTGGCATTGATAAACAGGATGTAGAAAAAGAACAAGCACATAAAAGACAGAATAATCAGTACGATATGTGCAAAAATACTCCGAATATGATTTGGATTTTTCGATTTCATAAGCTCATCCCTTCCTTTCCTTCTTTGCTTTTTTTGTCACCTTCGCGCCATTCATGTCCTCATTATTGGTCATTCGGTATACTATGAAGCACAGGATACCGCTGACAATAAACAGGTAAACAGACAGAGCGCCCGCCATACCATAGTTTTTACTCTTCAAATGGCTGTTTAAGAACATTATTAATGTCATAGAGGTACGATCCGGGTTGCCTTGCCCGTTTGTCAAAATCTGCGGGACATCAAACATCTGCAGCCCGCCGATAATAGACGTAATTAAAGTGTAAGCGAGAATCGGCCGAATCAGGGGAAGGGTAATATGGAAGAACCGCTGGACACTGGTGCATCCGTCCAGTTCCGCTGCCTCAAAGATATCCGGACTGATACCCATAATAGCCGCCATCAGCATAATTGTGGTATTTCCAAACCACATGAGAAAATTCATTAATCCAATCAGAGAACGGGTTCCCAGAACAGTTCCCAGGAAATCAACAGGTTCTTTAATCCATCCGAAGGACATGAGGATTCCATTAATAGGCCCGTTAGTGGAAAACATGGTAAAAAACAGCATTGCAAAAGCAGATGCCATAATCAGATTCGGCAAATAAATAACTACTTTAAAAAACTGCAGTCCATGAATTTTCAGACGAGCATCTACAAACCATTCTGCAAGAACTAAGGCAATTACAATCTGAGGAACAAATCCTATTAACCATAAAATCAGGGTATTCCCTGCGTATTTCAGCATATCTGATTCCAGCAGGCTGATATAATTTTGAAGTCCGACAAAGTTTGGTCCGATTTCTTTAATTCCCGAACGATAATATTCAAAAAAGCTGTACCGGATAGTATCTACCAAAGGAAGAAAAGAAAAAATAAAGAAACTCGCAAAAAACGGTATAATGAAGAAATATCCCCATTTCGCATAATCGATCTTTTTACTTTTTTGTCTCATAAGCTGTTATTCCTTTCTTTTTCTACAGGATTGCAGGGCAGCGCTGCCCCACAATCCTCACTCTCTACTCCGGCCACTGAATTTCCGTAATATCCGGATATCGCTCCGTCACTGCCGTCTCAAAGTTGTCTTTTGCTTTGTCCAAATTGACGATGCCTTGAAAATAATCATTAAAAGAATTCTGAATCCGTTCCACACAGCCCTGATCATAAGCGGAAAGGGGTGCAATCTGGATATTTTCTGCAACAGGCGCAAAATAAGAAAATGCGTTCTGTCCTCCCAGAAATTCCGAAGCATATCCGGAATCATCCGCAGCCGCCTCCTGCATGCCGCTCTGTGTATTGGTAAAATCTAAATAATCCTTGGAAATCTTTAAAAGATTGTCCTTATCTGCTGTTACGGCAAGGATAATGTCTTTCACATGCTGAGGATTGTCAGTACCGGCACATGCATGAACATAGGAGCCGCCCCAGTTATATTCCTGAGGAGGATTGGTAACCGCCCATACACCATTTTCGCCGTCCCAGTTCTTTTTCAGTGTAAAGTCAATACCCCATGCCGGGAAGAGAAATGCAAATACCTTAGAATTGGAGGCCATTGCCTTGTTCCAGTCATCGTTCCACTGCCCCTTTATATTTTTGTCAAGATAGCCTGCATCCAGCCATTCTTTAGAATCGCTTATCCAGTCCATAATCTTCTGATCCACCTTAATAACACTCTCTCCGGGGCTTACCCAGGATTGTGCAATACTGTTGCCGTACAGACGGAATGTATCCGCATAAGAGGAAAAAGTAAAATATCCCTTGGCTTTCAGTTCTCCTGCCGTGGCCTTCATGGTATCCCAGTCCTTTACCTTTTCAGCAACTGCTTCCGGATCATCTGTACCAAATACTTCGTTGGCAATATCGCGGCGATACACCAACAGCCCCGGACAGCACTGCCAGGTAGAACCTCTTTGGACACCGTTCTCATCTGAGGCTGTTACCTTGGTAAAGCTGTACTGATCCGCCAGATCTGTATCCGGGTCAATTCCCAAATCCGTAAGGGGCATAGCTACATCTGCAGCCGCATCCGTATATTTGTTTACATAGTCCGTTTCTGACAGGAAAATGTCGACTTTGTCATCTGCAGCCGCGTCTGCCTGTCTGAGAAGAGCCTCATCCAGCTTCTGCTGATAAACGCCGTCCTGGTTGGGATTAATGATCCAGTGAATTTCCGTACCGTCGTTTAAAGTAGTCACCGTCCCATCTGAGGAGGTCTCCTTAACCTCCGGATAAACTGCCTCAAGGCGCTCACGAAACTCATCATTCCAGCTATAAACATTGATTACACTGCCTTCCCCGCTGTCCAAAGCTTCTGCTGTTTCCGAACCGGATGACTTTCCCCATCCGGCCAGTGCGTTTACTGCCATAGCTGTAATTAATAAGGTACTAATTACTCTCTTTTTCATTTGAAAAATCCTCCTTGTTTATTTTTCGAAGCGGCCGCTTCATGTTTATCATTATGGTCGAATTATAGTCCGAATTGGGGGCGGGTTATATTATAGATTTTAACAAAATGTCAAATCCATGACCCCTTTTCACTTTCCTATATCTCTCTCTTATTTTAGGTCATGATTCTGATATTTTTCTCATATTTCTTATTTTCAAAATCAAAGTTTTTCGATATGATGCTTTCCATATAGCATTGATAAATCAATTCAATAGAAAGGAGTTTTTCTAAATATGGAACATTTAAAGTTTGTGTATGAACACGGCTCTTTTCAAATGAAACAGCCGGAAAACATCAGCTATCTGTACTTTCATCTTGCTTCGGAAACAGGGCTGAAAAGCTCCCTTACGCCAAACGGGGGCGGCGACGCAAAAATCGATCAAGAGACCTTTCTTTTAGAACCCGTAAGCTCTGAGAGCCTGCACAACAATCGCTCTACCCGGAATTTCTGGTTTGTACAAAACAGCGGAGCCGTATATTCTGCCGTCGGTTCCTCTGCAGAACAGGAGGCCGCCCGCTTCTCTTCAAGACAGGATGTCAGTGAATTGACTGCAGGCTTTATGTGGCAGACCATAAAACGTTCCTCCAAAATCCATCGGCTGGCATCCTCCGTCACTTCCTTTATTCCAAAGAATCAGAATGCGGAAGTCCTGCTTGTTACCGTTGAAAATCAGTCGGATTCTCCTCAAGAGCTGACTGCCTATGCTGCTATTCCCCTCTATGGACGCAGTGCAGATAACATACGGGATCACCGGAATGTAACTTCCATGCTGCATCGCATACATACTGACGAGAAAGGAGTCTTTGTCTGCCCTGCCATGTCCTTTGATGAAAAAGGACATCGTCCCAACAGCCGGATCTATTATGTCATGGGCTGTACGGGAAATGGCAGAATGCCTGAAAGTTTTTATCCTACTGTAGAGGATTTTCTTGGGGAGGGCGGAACCTTTACTCACCCAAGAGCCGTATATGAACAATATCCGGGACATCCGGCTTTTAGCTCTGCGGCGGGAAAGGAAGCTATGGGCGCTTTTCGCTTTGCCCCGGTCCTCCTTGCCCCTGGTGAAAAAGCTCAGTACATCGTTCTTCTGGGGACCGAGGAGCATAAAGAAAATATTATACATATTTTTGAATCCCTGAATACTGCCGATAAGGTTCAGAAAATCTTGGCTGACACAAAAGCCTACTGGCAGAACCAGGTGGCAGTCAGCTTCCATACAAAAGAAAAAGATTTTGATTCTCTGATGAAATGGATCTGCTTTCAGCCTTTTCTAAGACGGCTCTTCGGCTGTTCCTTCCTTCCCCACCATGATTATGGACGGGGCGGCCGGGGATGGAGAGATCTATGGCAGGACTGCCTTTCTCTGTTGTTGATGAATCCCGGAGATATCGGACGTATGATCGCTATGAATTATGGAGGCGTCCGGATCGACGGAACTAATGCAACTATTATCGGGAGCGGAGACGGCAATTTTCTGGCTGACCGCAACGGAATTGCCCGTGTCTGGATGGATCACGCCCTATGGCCGCTGATGACTACAAAGCTTTACATCGATCAGACCGGTGATATTGAGATTCTGAATCAGGAAATCTGTTATTTTAAAGACGCCCAAACTATGCGCGGAACCTCCGTGGACCCTTTGTGGAGTCATGAAGATGAAAATAAACAGCGTACAGAGAAAAATGATATTTATATGGGAAGCATTTTGGAGCATCTCCTCATTCAGCAGCTTACTGCCTTCTATGAAGTAGGGGATCACAATGTTTACCGGCTTCGGGGCGCCGACTGGAATGATGCTTTAGATATGGCTCCTGAACATGGGGAGAGTGTAGCTTTCACCTGCGCCTATGCCGGCAATCTTCTGGAACTTGCGAATCTGATCCGGCTTCTGGAAAACCGCTCTTCCTCCCCCACTACTGCTCTTTTGGAGGAGCTTCAGATTCTGCTGGAGGATGATTCCAAAGTCTTTGACAATATCGGCAGAAAACAGCAGATTTTATCCGATTATACCAGCCGGTGCCGCCATACCGTCAGCGGAAAACGCGTAAACCTGCCCCTCTCGGCTCTTGCTATAAATCTTATCCGGAAAGCCAACTGGCTGATGGAACATATAAGACTTCAGGAATGGATTGACGGGCCTGATGAGGAAGGCTGGTTCAACAGCTATTATGATAACCACGGGCGCGCCGTTGAGGGCTTTTATCCGGATCACGTGCGTATGATGCTTACCGGACAAGTATTTTCTATTATGAGCGGCGTAGCCGAATACTCCCATATAAAGAAAATTGTAAAAAGCGCCGATCACTATCTTTATCAAAAAGAAATCGGCGGCTACCGGCTGAATACAGATTTTCATGAGATGAAATTTGATATGGGGCGTATGTTTGGATTTGCCTATGGAGAAAAAGAAAACGGAGCTGTGTTCTCCCACATGGCTGTGATGTATGCAAATGCTCTATACCGCCGGGGTTTTGTGCATGAAGGATTTAAGGCTTTAAAAACGCTTGCCGATACCGCCCTTAACTTTTCCGTCAGTCATATTTATCCGGGTATCCCGGAATATTTCCGCTCTGACGGCCGGGGAATGTACCAGTATCTGACCGGGGCGGCAAGCTGGTACATGATGACGATGATCACAGAGGTTTTCGGGGTACGGGGAGAGGCCGGAGATCTTGTTTTGTATCCGAAGCTTTTGGCCTGCCAATTTGATGATAAGGGAACCGCTTCCGTCACTGCTTCTTTTGCGGATAAACAATTTATTGTTGTTTATGAAAATAAGAACGGCAAGGATTTTGGCTCCTATATTATCGGCTCCGCTTCCTTAAACGGCAGGGTGGTTACCGTAAATGACAATTCCTTTGTCACCCTTCCGCGTAAGATGCTTGATATCCTATCAGATAAGCCCAACCAGATTATCGTAACTCTCATTTAAGTAAAAGAAAGGACTGATTATAAAAATGAAATATGGATATTTTGACGATGCCGATCGGGAATATGTAATAGAACGTCCGGACACGCCTGCACCCTGGGTAAATTATCTGGGTTCTCCAAAATACGGCGCAATTATTTCAAATAATGCAGGAGGCTACAGCTTTGCAAAATCCGGCGCAAACGGCCGTATTCTCCGCTATATTTTCAACAGCTTTGACACACCCGGACGGTACCTCTATATCCGGGATAACCAATCCAAAGACTACTGGTCCGCCTCCTGGCAGCCTGTGGGCAAGGATCTGGAGCAGTACAAGAATAAATGCTGTCACGGCATGGGATACACCCGAATAACTGCCGATTATGAAGAGATTCATTCCGAGGCGCTCTATTATGTTCCCCTCGGCAAAACTTACGAAGTATGGGCTCTTTCTGTTACCAATCATTCAAAGCAGGCAAGAGATCTTACTCTGACCGGCTATGCCGAATTTACAAACCACAGCAATTATGAGCAGGATCAGGTAAATTTACAGTATTCTCTTTTTATTACCAGAACCTTGTTTGAAAAAAACCGAATCATACAGCAGATACACGGCAATCTGGATACTCTCTCGGAAAATGAACAGGTAGATGAAAAAAATGTAACGGAACGCTTCTTCGGTCTTGCCGGTGCCGATGTAGCCTCCTACTGCGGTGAGAAGGAACATTTTCTCGGAAAATATCATGGATATGGAAATCCCCGGGGAGTCCTGTCCGGGGATCTCGGAAATGTTTTAAGCTATAATGAAAATTCCTGCGGAGCCCTCTCCTGTACAGTGACCATAGCGCCGTCCGAAACAAAAACCGTAGTTTTTCTTCTTGGCATAGAGGATACTAAGAAAGGGGCTGATATTCTTGACGCCTATGAAAACCCGTCCAGGCAGATAGAAAAAGAGCTGCTTGCATTAAAGGATGACTGGAATGGGAAGCTGGATCATTTGAAGGTAAACACTCCCAGTCCGGAATTTAATACCATGCTGAACACCTGGAATGCCTATAACTGCTTTATGACATTTATCTGGTCCCGCGCCGCCTCCTTCATTTACTGCGGACTGCGCAACGGCTATGGCTACCGTGATACCGTACAGGATATTCAGGGAATCATCCACCTTGCTCCGGAAATGGCCGCGGAAAAAATCCGTTTTATGCTCTCTGCACAGGTCAGCGCCGGAGGCGGTCTCCCTCTAGTAAAATTTACCCACAATCCGGGATATGAGGACACGCCGGACGACGCTTCTTACCGTCAGGAAACCGGGCACCCGGCATACCGCGCAGACGATGCACTGTGGCTCTTCCCCACTGTATATAAATACATTGCCGAAACCGGAGACATAGACTTTCTTGATGAACTCATTCCCTTTGCGGATCAAGGGGAGGACACCGTTTATGAGCACCTAAAGCGTGCCGTTGCTTTCTCTGCGACTCACCTGGGTCCTCACGGCATGCCTGCCGGACTCTACGCGGACTGGAACGACTGCCTGCGGCTGGGAAGCAATGGTGAATCTTCTTTCGTCGCCATGCAATTTTACTATGCAATGTCTATTTTAAAAAAATTTGCGGAAGCCAGAAATGATTCGGACTATATAAGTTATCTGGAGCAGAAGATGGCAGAAGCGGGCTCTATTATTCAGAGCCTATGCTGGGATAATGATCGCTTTGTCCGGGGATATACCGAAGCCGGCGAAAGAATCGGCGCAGCAAAGGATCCTGAAGCCAATATGTGGTTAAATCCGCAAAGCTGGGCCGTCATCAGCGGAATTGCCGACGAAAAGCAGGCAGATACTGCCCTTGCAAAGGTCTATGAAAAATTGAATACCAGATACGGAGTTCTTCTGATGAATCCCCCTTATCATTCCCACGCCTTTGACGGCGCTCTTGCTGTTATTTATAACCAAGGGACAAAAGAAAACGCCGGAATTTTCTCTCAGTCCCAGGGATGGCTGATTCTTGCGGAGGCTTTATGCGGACATGGGGAACGAGCCTTTACATATTTTATGGAAAACGCTCCTGCCGCCTGGAACGAACAGGCAGAAATCCGCCGTCTGGAGCCCTATTGTTACGGCCAGTTTACGGAAGGCACTTCCAGTAAGCATCCGGGGCGCTCCCACGTCCACTGGCTGACCGGCACTGCATCCACCATGATGGTAGGGTGTGTAGAGGGAATCTTAGGGCTCCGTCCCGATTTAAAAGGAATAAAAATTTCTCCATCTATTCCAAAGGACTGGACTCATCTTGAAATAGAAAAGGATTTCCGCGGAAAGCATCTGCACATTTTGATTGACAATCCAAATGGTAAAGAATCCGGCTGCGACGCACTCACATTAAATGGCAGAAGGCTCCCCGGCAATTATATTTCGGCTCACCTGCTTTGTAAAGAAAATGAAATCCATCTGGTTCTCTAAAATTTATGGGTCTGGCACAATCTGGTTGCTTTGTGTCAGACCCATATTTCGATCTTCTGTATTTTCTTTATGCTTCCGGCATTTCCGTTCCCGTCTCAATATCCCATTGGATTGTATGATTCAGATCACGGTATTTCTTCGGTGTCATTCCCACAAGCTCACGAAACTGCTGCGTAAAATGGCTCTGTGAAGAAAAAGACAGGCGGTTTGCAATATCAATCATGGAATATTCACTGTAGCGCAATAAATTTTTTGCCAGTTCAATCTTCTGTCTGCGAATATAAACGCTGACAGAATCACCGGTCTCTTTTTTAAACAGGCGGGAAAGGTAACTTGCAGATACGCCAAGTTCATCTGCCAGGTCTTCTATAGTAATACGTTCTTT
>VSNE01000067.1 GCA_009774155.1 Lachnospiraceae bacterium | reverse complement strand
TCAAATTCAATCGCATTGATATAGTTACTCATAATAAATATCATCAGGATCGGAACAAAAATCAGAAACATCTTCTGCATTCCCATTGTGGTATCAGGAGCATCCACAGGACACAGGGCATCCATGGAAAAATAACGGTACACCATATAATAACAAAACCCGCTGGACAGAAAAGAAGCCGCCTCGCAGATCAGCATGGCCGCAATATTGTCTGTCTCATGGAAAAAAGCAGGTATCCATGGGTATGAAAGGCTCATCAGCGAGCTCACAATTCCGCTGCAGAGCAGCATGATTTCCGTTGTCAGAGTCGCATACAGAAGGGAAGCTTTAAAATTCGCATGGCAGACAAAAGCCCCGCATGTCGAAATCAATAAAACAAACACCACGAAGCCGACAATCGTGCCGACCGAAATAAACTCGCTGGCAATCACTGCACCTACTGCAAGCAGGAAATAAAAAGGAGGCCATATTTTCTTTTTCAGGATTTTTGCCAGAAAATAAATCTGGAAAGACGTCTCGATCACGCCCATAATGTAGATATTGAAAAAATCTAAATACTCATCCATGTTACCTGCCCCCATATGTAAAAGCTCTTACATATTCTTCATATACTGCAGAACAACACCGGAAAACTCCCTGCTCCCTAGCCGTGATACGGGAACCGCTATGCCAATGTCCATATAGGCAGTTCCGTTTTTATATCCTTTTAAATGCTTCAGATTGATGAGATAACTCCTGTGGCACCGGAAAAAATGGCTGTCCAGCTTCGTTTCCAGATTTTCAATCCGCTCATAATAATCAACAACCTCACCGGAAACCAGGTTCAGATATATTTTCCGGTCTATGATCTCACAGAAAACAATCTCATTCTTTGGGATGATGCGCCCCTCATACCCTTTTTGCACCAGCAGGCTGTCTTCTTTAGCGCTGCACACGGAAGCGTAAAGGCGTTCCATGGTCTTCTCAAACTGTTTTTCATCCACCGGCTTGACCAGATAATCGTAAGCCTGTACCTCGAAAGACTGGAACACCATATCCCTGAGTACGGTAATAAAAATCAGAAATCCCCTAAACTGATCCTCTCGGAGCCTCTTTGCCGTTTCCATGCCGTCCATGCCCTTCATCTGGACATCCAGAAACAGGATGTCGATCTGTCCGTTGTAATTCAGCAGCTCTTCGCCGCTTAAAAATGTCCGAAGATGGATCTCCCTGTTCTTTTTACGAAAAAAATCGGAGGCCATTGCCTTTATATGATCAGACATATATTTTTCATCATCACAGATTGCAATACGGATCAATGCGCCACCTCCTCGTCATTATATCGTCAGCGGCAAAGGATAAACCTTTGCCGTTGCCATGAAAAAACATTTTATTATAACCTGCCAAAAATACCAAAACAATTTTATTGCTGTGAAATGTTTATCTGTTGACGTGAAATGCTGTATAAAATCCTGTCAATTACACAGGGGATTTTGCCTGCGGTAAAATTATCCAAGTTAATCTTACCCTTGTGCCCTCATCTGTTCTGCAAGAGATTGCTTTTTCTGCCTGCGTACCATCCAGACAGACAGGAGCACCTCCATGCCAGACAGCACAAAGAGGAACGGTTCCACTTCCGGAAAAGGAAACTGATATGGGACAACCGCACCGATATCATTTTCAAAAGGCCATGTCATAATCCGCCACATCCTTTAGCCCAATATCGCTATTTTTAATGAAGTCATTCTGCCGCCTTAATCCGCTCCACAAGGGAAAGCCTTCTGGTATAGCGGACCGCACAGACCGAAAACACTCCCTGCACCAGAAGCAGCGCAGCTCCGAACAGCAGCACCTGGATCGCCGGGAAGTGATAGGTGAGCGTTCCAAACATCCCGATCCGGTCAAACACCCTGCACACGGCCAGACTGCACACCGTTCCCATGGTCAAAGTGGCCAGCAGCGTGATCCCCACATAGTACAGGCACTCAAAGGACAGCATTTGGGACAGCTGCCGATCGCTCATACCTACGGACTGGAACACGCCGAACTCCTGCTGGCGGGTGAGAAGATTGGTAATCAGGGTATTAGCCAGGTTGATGAGGGAAAACACAAAGATAAAGACCAGGATGCCGTAGTCCCGGGTCAACTCTCCTTGCAGGTTGCGCTCCAATTCGGATGCCAGGTCGTCCAGGCCGGAAATCACTACCCGCTGGTCGGACACGGCACCAAACACCGCCCGCCGCAGCTGATTGCTGTCCTGCTCCGTGTGGAGATTTACATAGCCGGTAAAATCCGGGATTTCCGGATACAGGGCGGCCAGCTCCTCTTCGGGCAGAATAAAGAAATGGGACGAGCTGCCGATCTGAACATCCCGCACAATGCCCATCACCGTATAGGTTTTCGTCCGTCCGTTGTAGCAGGAGACGGTGATGGTATCCCCCACCTGATAGCCGGTCCGGTAGATTTCCTTCAGCGCACTGCCGGCGGGGCAGACCAGAATGCCGTTTCCATCCAGAAGCTGCCGGTAGTCCGCTGCTCCATCCAGAACTGCATCGCCCACGTACATCTTTGCCATATCCTCCTGGGAAATTCCCCTGACAACAAACGGCTCATGCGCCCGGTTGCCCGGAATTGCGCTGATAGCGGGAATCTCCACGCAGGCCAGGCTGTAGGCCGTGACACGCTCCACACCGGGGAGGGCGGCCAGCTCATCCCGCAACGTCTGGCCCAGTGGATTTTCCTTCTGCATCTCTACAAATTCCCGACCGGCGTGATCCTCATATTGCAGCAAGTACTGGCTCCCGTCTCCAAATTGAGACTGGGCCATTTCTTTGACATCCACTGAGTTCGCGTAGGCGGAAACGCAGAGCAGCAGGATACCGGTCAGGCTCAGGGAGAGGGCGGTGACAAAGGCCTTTTTCCGGTTCCGGGAGAAATTCATCAGGGCCAGTCGGGGCATGGTCAGGCGGCGGTGCAGCTGCCTGGAGACACTGCGACCCTGCTGCCCGGAACAGGCGGTGGTACGGATAGCCTCAATGGCTGAGACCTTTCCCGCCATCGCCATGGGTTTTCTGGTGGCGATCAGGACAGTGCCATAGGTAAGGAGGGAAACCACCACCGCAGAGCGGATATTGTCGCCCCAGGACCAGTAGCCGGGGATCGTGATCAGCGCAATACCTGTGGCGCAGAACAGCCCTAGAGGAATGGCGATAGCGGTCAGGAAGCGCCGCTCCCGCTTGACCACCCTCCTGAGTTGTTTTGGCGTAGTTCCCAACACCTTCAGGCGGCCGTATTCCCGCATTTTGCCCATGACGGAGATGTAGAAGATGTTGTAGATCACAATGGCGCAGACCACGGCAATCAGGAGCGCCGCGGCATAGACCTCCATCCCGTTTCCAAGGTACAGATCCACCATGCCAAAATAGCCGGAGCTGTAAAAGGTCCGATCCTGCGGGATGCCCATTTCCGAAAAGAACTGTTCAATATCCGCCCGGAGCCTGGCCGGTTCCATGCCCTGGCTCCCGGCAAAGCGGAACCGCAGCTCATAGGGGGCATTGTGGCCGTCCGCATCCACAGCGGCCTCCGGAATCCAGATCGTGAAGATTCGGCTGTCGTTCTCCATCTCCAGAATGCCTGTGACAGTATAGGGTTTCTCGCCGCTGCCCAGATCCAGGGCCACCGTCTGACCGACCTCCCCCGAAAGGCCAAAATAACGGAAAAAGGAGCGTTCCACGCACAATTCGTTCTCCTTTTGGGGATAGGCCCCGGTAATCCCGCCGTAGCCCATCAAGTCAATCATCTCTTTGCTTACATAGCTGATATTCAAAACACTGTCCCCGTGGCGGGCGGTCCCCGCCTCGACGGTACAGCCCCATTTCTCAAACCTTCCGGTGTCCACAAGCCGGGTGACCTCTTCCCGGGTCAGCCCGCCGCACCCGGCCTGATACTGCCCCAGGATGCCGTCCAGGGTTTTCAGCTGCTGGGCGGAATAAAGAAAGCATAGTGTTCCCATGAGACAGACGGCCAGTGCAATGGTCAGGATGACAAACAGGCTCCGGCGCTTGTCGGCTTGGATACTGCGGCCTGCCAATTTCTTCTCCGCCCCGCTGGTGTCATTTTCAAAAGGCCATATCATAATCCGCCACCTCCTTTATCCCGCGATCCTGCCGTCCTCAATCCTTACGATTCGGTCAGCAAGCTGGGCAATCTCGTTATTGTGGGTAATCATGACAATAGTTTGGTTGAACTCCATGCTGGTACGCTTTAAAAGCCCCAGCACATCGGCACTGGTCTTGCTGTCCAGGTTGCCGGTCGGTTCATCGGCCAGTAAAAGCCGGGGCTGATAGGTCATACCCATCGCAATGCCCACCCTCTGACGCATACCTCCGGAAAGCTGAAACGGATAGCTTTTCATAATATTGTCACCGCTGGGCAGCCGCATCCGCTCCAGCATCTTAATCCCCTTATCCCATGCATCCCTTTTGGAAATGTTCTCGTGGGTGCGGATATATTCCACAAAGCAGTCGCCAATTTTCCTGGTAGGATTCATCATGGCCCCGGAGTCCTGGAAAATCATAGAAATACCGGTTCCACGGAGCTTTCTCCAGTCCTCTTTTGATTTATTCAGCAGAGTTTCTCCTTCAAAGAGAATCTCTCCCTGCGTCACCCTGCCGCCGCCGGCAAGGAGTCCCAGCACCGCCCGGATAACGGTTGTTTTGCCGCTCCCGCTCTCGCCGACAATACTGCAAATCTGCCCCTGCTCAAGACTTAAACTGACATTCTGTACAGTAGGTACGTTTTTATAGGAAATTGTTACATCCTTTAATTCCAATAATGCCATATTTCACGCCTCCCTACTCATTTTTAGGGTCCAGAATATCCCGGAGACTGTCGCCGAGCATATTAAATATCACAACCGTAACAAAGATCGCAAGTCCGGGGAACACCATCAGCCATGGAGCAGACTGCATATATGCACGCCCTTCGTTCAGCATCAGCCCCCATTCGGGAGCGGGCGCTTTTGCTCCGAAGCCGAGGAAGGACAAGGCCGCCAGCTCCAGCATCATGCTTCCGATATCCGTTGCCGCAGTAATCACCAGCGTGGGCAGTACATTGGGAAGCATATAGTGAGTCAGTATATACGGCGTCTTGGAGCCTGTAACAATGGCTGCCGCCACAAAATCTCTGTGCCGGATCTTCATAACAAGGCTTCTGGCCAGACGGGCGTATTTCGTCCAGCTCACCAATGCAATTGCAATAACCGCATTACGAATGCTGGCGCCCATAATGCCTGCAACAGCCAGTGCCAGTACCAGGCCCGGGAACGCAATCAGCATATCCGCAATACGCATGATGACCGTGTCAGCAATTCCTCCGAAATATCCGGCCAGAATTCCCAGCGCCGTTCCGATTACAAAAATCAGAATAACCACCGAAAAGGCCGCTGCCAGAGAGGTTCTTGCCCCATAGATAACCCGGGTAAAAATATCTCTCCCCAGCTTGTCGGTTCCGAAAATATGCTCCGCGCCCGGGGGCAGAATCGCATCCATCAGGCTGCCCTCCACAGGACTGACTCCTCCGATAATGAGCGGAGCTAAGACGGCGGCTAAAACAAGCAGTACGGCCAAAACTCCAAAGACAGTGAACGTTTTATTCTGTATAAAAAAATTTTTCTTTTTCATATCTTACCTCTTCAGCCTCATACGCGGGTCTACCAGATTGTAAGAAATATCCACAATCAGGTTAATCGCCATATAAATAACTGCAATCCACAAAACGTAGCCCTGGATCAGATTATAATCGCAGGAAGTAATTGCGGATACGGCCAGATTTCCAAGTCCCGGATAGGAAAAAATAACTTCTACCACAGAGGTTCCTCCAAGCAGGGAGCCAATGGACAGGCCCAGCATCGTAATCAACGGAAGAAAAGAGTTAGGAAATATATTCAGCCACAGAATCTTCCATTCCTGCACGCCTCTGGCTCTGGCGCCGATCACATAATCCTGACTCAGCTCCTCCAATACCGCGGTGCGGACCTGCCTTGTATACTTAGAGGACATGGCAATCGCCAGGGTAACCGAAGGCAGAATCATGCTTTTAAAGTCTCCGCCGGAGCAGATAACCGGAAGCCAGTTTACCTGAACGCAGAATACAAGCATCAGCAGCAGACCCACCCAGAAATTAGGAATAGATACTCCAAGGAACGTAAGCCCCCGAACCAGATAATCAATCCATGTGTTTTTATAAACCGCGGAAAGCATTCCAAGCGGAACCGATATCAGCAGCATCAGAACCATGGAAAAAACCGTCAGCCTTAAGGTGGGCCACAGACGGACAGCTAAAAGTGTCAGAACCGGCTTGCTGAAAGAATAGGAATTACCGAAATCTCCATGCAGACAGTTTGTCAGCCACCGGAAATACTGGGTAAGGAAGGGATCATTAAGCCCCATCTGCCCGCGTAGGGACTGAACAAGCTCCTCGTCCGGCATGACTCCCGAAGCGCTGAGCATCGTCCGGACCGGATCGCCCGGCGACATATATGTCAGTATAAAGGTCAGAAAGCTGATTCCGATCAGTACTACAATCATCTGCAGCAATCTGGAAAGCAATTGTTTTTTTGTCACGCTACCACTCCTCCCGAAATGAATGGAAAGGTTTTCAGAAATACTTTAAAGAACCCTTTGTTTTTCCATATCAGCTTACTGCGCCGGAACGATCTCCGTACTCAGCCAGTAATAGTCCGCCGTATGAATATGCGCATATCCTACATTCTTAGAGTAGATCATGGAGCTGTTATAGTAGCCGTCCACCAATACGGCCGCATCATCAATCAAAATCTGCTGAAGCCGGGTAATGATTTTGACGCGGGCATCCTCGTCCATCTCGGTCAGAAGCTGTTCATACAGCTCATCGTACTCCGCATTCACATATCCGCAGAAATCAGCGGTCCCTTTGCTGTACCAGTTTGCCATATATTCTGTAGGATCGCCGTTGCCCACCGTAGTCCAGTTGTTTGCATTAAAGTCATAGTCTCCTGCCACCAGGCTGCTCCACTGATCGTCGGAGCTTCCCTCCCGCTCATTTACCTCAATGCCAATCTCGTTCAGATACTGATGATGCGCCTGAGCAAATTCCTTCAGCAGACGGTTGTCGTAATATACATAATCAAGGACTACGTTCTGTCCGTCCATCTCACGGATACCGTCTCCGTTCGTATCTACAATGCCTGCGTCATCCAGAAGCTTCTTTGCCCTCTCTGCATTGTAAGCAAAGGGATTGTTCAAAGTATCGTAGCCATAAGACAGGTTGGAGGGAAGCACGGAACAGCCGGACGTATACAGCCCGCCAATCAGATTGGAAACACAGATGGAATCATAATCAATACCCATCAGAACCGCCTGCCGCAATGCATCATTTCCAAGAACACCGTTAAAATTAATCCACGAAAATCCGCAGCGGACGCCGCTTGCAATATCAACGGTAAAGTTTTCGTCGTTCTGCAGATCCTGAATGTCACTTACATTGGTGATGTTTTCCACCAGATCCACCTGACCGTTTTTCAGCGCCATGGCCTTTGCAGTAGCATCTCCCATGTAAAGCAGCTCCACCTTGTCATATGGAACCTCTTCCCGGTAGTGCTCGTTGGCGATCAAATCATAACCCACCTGATCGGTAAACTTTTCAATTACATACGGACCGGTGCCGATGACGCCGTTGTTCCAGTCGGTAATATGTTCCACATCAACAATTGCCATAACCGGATAAGCCAGATTGCCCGGCAGATTGGTGTAAGCAGTCTTTGTCCGGATGGTAATGGTGTTTGCCGCGTCGTCAGCGGTGATCTCAGCCTCATACTCCAGATATTTGTCAGGACTGGAGGAACCGTTCGGGCCGTCCGCCTTCAGGCGGTCCAGAGATTCCTTTACCTTAGAGGCAGTCATATCGCATCCGTCGGAGAATTTAATTCCGTCCTTTAAATGGATTGTCCAGGTCAGATGGTCGTCGGATACCTCGCAGGAATCTGCCAGCCAGCCTTCTGTCTCCATAGAATCATTAAACTTGAACAGAGCCTCGCCGATACCATAGCGCATGCAATTCCATGCCGCATTAATCTGGTTTGCCGGGTCCACCAGTCCGTCGCCATAGTTCTGGCACCCAAATCTAAGAACCTTTTCTCCGTCCCCGGCCGTGTTCACGATACTGCCTGCTTCAGAAACCTCTGCTGAATCCGAAGAGCTGCCGCAGCAGCCTGTAAGCATTCCGGCCGCCACAGCCGCCGCCATTGTCAGCGCCAGCGCCCTTTTTTTCACACTGTTTCTCATTTTTATTACCTTCCTTTTGTGTTTTTTTGTTTATAAAGGCAAAAAAACAGATCCTCATATGGGGATCTGTCGAAATAACATATAAAGAACACTTATTGCAGAAAAGATAATAACCTTTTGTATCCTTTTGAACATCAGTATTTTTCATGTGTAGTTCTCATATGCACCGTATGAGTTTGCTCACAGGTAATCTGGCAGGTCTCCTGACTTAAGTTCACAGCCGATAATGCCTTCCCAAGATATTTTCCTCTCAGTGGCTTCCTGTTTATCGGCTCCCTATCACAGTGACGGGATCGTACCGGATTTTCACCGGTTTCCCTTTTAATCTGTCGTACAGACAGAACCAGGTTCCATAAATACAGTATTTACTTTTATAAACACTTTTACTTTACTACCAGGGATCATCTTCTGTCAATAATCTGACAATTTTTTAACTTATTCCATTTTGGAATATTTTAATATTGAAAACCGAGCGCTTCTGTTTGGCGCAGAGGTCTTGATATTTAAGCAGGCGCGGTTAAAACAACCGCGCCTGTTTATTGACATCTTATCTGTAATTACTTTCTTAGCAGGCAGCAAGCTCCTTTGCTCTTTGAGCGGCAGATGCTGCATCCTCTGTATAAGCGTCTGCTCCGATCTCATCTGCAAACTCCTGAGTAATCGGCGCTCCGCCCACCATAACCTTTATTTTAGAGCGGAACGGCGCGTCATTGAGCAATGCAACCGCATCCCTGAGAGCCGGCATTGTGGTTGTCAGCAATGCGGAACAGCACACAATTTTGGTCTCCGGATTTGCTTCATACGCCTCAATAAATTTCTCCTTCGCAACATCCACGCCCAGGTCAACCACCTCAAAGCCTGCAGATTCCATCATCATGGCAACCAGATTTTTCCCGATATCATGCAGATCTCCTGCAACTGTTCCGATGATGATCTTTCCTGCCGCGCCGGCTACGCCCGTTGCAAGATGCGGCTTTAATACCTCCACGCCTTTCTTCATGGCTCTTGCCGCCACCAGCATTTCCGGCACAAAAATTTCTCCGGACTTAAATTTCGCGCCTACTTCATCCATAGCGGCAATCATACCTTTATTTAAAATATCGGACGGATCGCATCCCGCGTCCAATGCTTCCTGAACCGCGCCGGCAATCGCCTTTGCCTTTCCTTTTGCTACCAGATCATATACTTCCTGAATTCCTGCCATTATATTATCCTCCTTAAATGTTCTTTATTTTTTTGGTCCGAAAATTCCTTCCCGGTATGCGCTTATGTATTCCATACAATAATCATCTAATCCAAGCAGCGCCTCTGTCGCGTAAATTACTCCCATCATATCGCGGTTTGTAGGATCGAGAATTGCGCTGTCCAGCCCTGCATTCATGGCAAGCACAACAAATCCCAGATTTACCATCTTTCTTACGGGAAGGTTGAATGAAATATTGCTGACTGCGGCCTCGATATGGATGTCCGGATACTGTTTCCGGATCGTGCTGATTACCTCCACGTTCATGGCAATACCGTCCTCTGATGTGCAGAGCATCTCAACTAACGGATCTATATGGAGTCTGGACGGACTAATCTTATATTCCTCTGCCTTTGCCATAATGTAATCAAATACCTTCAGCCGGTCTGCCGCACATTTCGGAATACCTGTGTCATCAGAGAGAAGACAGATTACTTCCCACTTGGTATCCGCAATCAACGGAAAAATCTTATCAATCTTCTCCCCCTCGCCGGAAACGGAATTAATAAGTCCCGGCTTCCTGCAGTACGGAAATACCTGTGTAATCACATCTGCACTGGGGCTGTCCACAGAAATCGGAAGATCGCTCACCTCCTGAATACAGTCAATCATCCATTTCAGAGTTTCTACTTCCTCTGCCTCCGGAACAGACGCGCAGCAGTCGATATAGGTAGCGCCTGCTTCCTCCTGCATTCTGGCTCTGTTCTTAATGAATTCCGCATCCCGCTTTGCAATCGCTTCCGCCACAACCGGGATAGAACCATTAATCTTTTCACCAATAATGATCATTTTTGTTCCCTCCTTTTAGCTTCCTTTTCTGAATGAAGTGTATCATACTCCCGGTTATTGCACCATAACCAGAACTGTTCATTTATCCCTGAATTTTCCTATATTTTGTAGGAAGGATATCTTCATTAT
>VSNE01000066.1 GCA_009774155.1 Lachnospiraceae bacterium | reverse complement strand
TCTTATTATAGGGAACCTTCATTTATAAATCAATACACCTTCTGTGAATTTTTGAACTCATTTTATAAAATATATATAAATTCAGCCATGCTGTTTCCGTGTAAACTCCGGAAAAACAAGTAGATTTTTTCAGGAGTTTACGGTATAATGGAATGAGTTTTTTCAGACTTCACACACTTCAGGAGGAATCCAGTATATGCCAGTAAAATATGTATTTGTTACAGGCGGAGTGGTATCCGGACTTGGAAAAGGAATCACCGCCGCATCTCTGGGGCGTCTTTTAAAAGCACGGGGCTACAAGGTCACTATGCAGAAGTTCGACCCCTATATCAATATTGATCCGGGAACCATGAATCCGGTGCAGCACGGGGAAGTATTTGTCACCGACGACGGCGCCGAGACCGACCTGGACCTTGGACATTATGAGCGTTTCATTGACGAAAGTCTGGACAAAAATTCCAATGTCACCACCGGTAAGGTATACTGGTCCGTGCTTCAGAAGGAACGCCGGGGAGATTACGGGGGAGGCACTGTTCAGGTAATTCCCCATATTACAAATGAAATCAAAAGCCGTTTTTACCGGAATTTCACTTCTGAGGATATGCACATTGCCATCATTGAAACCGGAGGCACTGTAGGCGACATTGAAAGCCAGCCTTTTTTAGAGGCCATTCGCCAGTTCCAGCATGAAGTAGGCCATGACAATGCGATTATTATTCATGTCACCCTGATTCCGTATCTGAAGGCTTCCGGAGAGATGAAGACAAAGCCTACCCAGGCTTCCGTCAAAGAGCTTCAGGGAATGGGAATCCAGCCGGATATTATTGTATGCCGTACAGAGCTTCCTCTGGAAAAAGGCATTAAAGACAAAATTGCCCTGTTCTGCAATGTGCCGAAGAAGCATGTTCTTCAGAATCTGGACGTTGAATATTTATATGAAGCGCCGCTGGCCATGGAGGAAGAGCATTTGGCCCAGGTTGCCTGCGAATGTCTGAGTCTTCCGTGCCCGGAACCGAATCTGACCGACTGGACAGAGATGGTAAATAAGCTCCGCAATCCGAATACCGAAGTAAATGTTGCGCTTGTAGGAAAATACATCCAGCTCCATGATGCATATATTTCCGTTGTAGAAGCCCTGAAGCACGGGGGTATCGACAACCACGCCGTCGTCAACATTAAATGGATCGACTCCGAGCTTGTCACACAGGAAAATGCAGATGCGCTTTTAAAAGACGTAAGCGGCATCCTCGTACCGGGAGGCTTCGGCGACCGCGGCATTGACGGAAAGATTACCGCCATCCGATATGCCCGCGAGCATCAGATCCCCTTCCTGGGACTATGTCTGGGCATGCAGCTTTCAATCGTGGAGTTTGCCCGCAATGTGGTCGGTCTCGAGGACGCGCACAGCATTGAACTTGATCCGAATACTCCGTATCCGGTGATTGCCCTGATGCCTGATCAGAATGGTGTGGAAGATATCGGCGGCACTCTGCGGCTCGGCTCCTGCCCGTGTGTTCTGGACAAGACCAGCAAAGCTTACGAACTGTACGGCGCCGAGCAGATTCAGGAACGTCACCGTCATCGTTATGAGGTCAATAATGATTTCCGGGCTGCGCTTACAGAACATGGCATGACCCTGTCCGGGCTGTCGCCGGACGGCAGAATCGTAGAGATGATTGAGCTGAAACAGCATCCGTTTTTCGTAGCTACTCAGGCTCATCCAGAGCTGAAATCCAGACCAAACCGGCCGCATCCCCTGTTCAAGGGATTTATAGCAGCGGCCCTGAAAGCAAAGAGCTGACCGGGAATACAAATAAACGGCGTGCGCCCGATAAAGGGACATGCCGTTTATTTTTCTTCTATTCTCTCTTCCGTTTTACAGCTCCATAATTATATTTTGTATCTCTTCCGCGTTTCCATTCAGCGAGCCCTGCGCCATCCCCGGCTTTCCTCCGCCCTTGCCTCCGAATCTGGCATTCAGTTCCTTGGAAAATACCTGCAGATCCACGCTTTTACTTCCCAGAATATAATGATACCCTGTCTCGTCTGTCCCTATAAATATTCCGCAGACACCTTTGCATCTCTCCATCGCATCATTGACAAAGTTCCGGGCTGCAATAGAATCCATCTCCTTCTCAAAAATACATACACTTCTGTCCTCCGGGCTAATCTGCGCAAGCCTTCGTTCAAGATATAAAGCCTGAATACGGTTCAGCTGCTCCCTTGTCTTTGCCTGCTGTTCCTTCAGATGCAGCACCGCTTCTCCAATCTTATCCGGCTTTGCGGACAGAGCCACAGACACCTCCGACACACTCTGCTCCTTCTGCCGGTAATCTGCAAGCGCACGCATACCGCATACAATGGTCATACGGCTTCCTCCCCGATGCCTCTCACAGGATAAAATCTTAATCAGGCCAATCTCTCCTGTTGTATTCATATGCGGCGCGCAGCAGGCGCAGGTATCATAACCCGGAATGGATACAATACGCACCTGTCCCTCGATTTCAAGCTTACTGCGGTACTCCATATGCTTCAGCTCTTCCTTTGACGGATACAAAACCTCTATCGGCAGATCTGCAAATACCGCATGGTTCGCACGGATTTCCGCGTCCTTTACCTGTTCGGCGGTCAGCTCCCCGCCAAAGTCCAGCGTCGTCACATCCGCTCCCAGATGAAATCCCACATTATCGTATCCATACAGACCATACACGATTCCCGACAGAATATGTTCTCCCGTATGCTGCTGCATACGCACAAACCGCTCTTCAAAATTCAGCCGTCCCTGCACAGCCGTTCCTTCCGCTAAAGCTTCTTTTGTGTCATGATAAATAATGCCGTCCTTCTCGTGGGTATCCACCACCTCCACATCATTCAGCCAGCCGATATCTCCGAACTGGCCTCCTCCCTCCGGAAAAAATGCGGTCCGGTCCAGAATGATTCTATATCCCTTTTTGCTTGTTTCACAGCCAATTACTGTAGCTGTAAAATCTCTCATATGGCTGTCCTGATAATACAGTTTTTCCGTTGCGTCAGCACGGGCCGCCAGTTGCTTTTCCTCCATCTTCTGCTCCTTTGTCCTTTCTCAAAAGCTCGTCCAGCGTAGGCTGAAAGCCGAATTCATCCTTCAGCTCCTCTACCTCACGCAGCGCTTTAGCCTGTACAGACTTGGGGATAACCGTTCTCACTGCACGAATCAGAATATTTTTCGGTGTGTGGGACAGATCCACAAACTCCAAAAGCTGTGTCTTGTATCCGCAGGATGTTAAAAGATTTCCCCGAACGGCATCCGTCATTAACGCCGCTGTCCGTTCCTTCACGATTCCATACCGGTTTAGTATAGACAGCCTTTCACTTTTCATCTGCTTATTCAGCTCATGCTGGCAGCATGGCACCGAGAAAATCAGCTTTGCCCTCCAGCGGACGGCATGGTAGAGAGCATAATCCGTTGCCGTATCACAGGCATGAAGGGAAATCACCATATCCACCGGATACGGGCAATCATAGCCGCTAATATCCCCAAGCTCAAAATGCAGCCTGTCATAACCATATTTCCGGGCCGCGCGGCGGCAGTTTTCAATCACGTCCTCTTTCAAATCCAGCCCAATCATCCGCACATCCAGCTTCTTAAGCTCCACCAGATAATAATAGAGAATAAAGGTCAGGTAGGATTTTCCACAGCCAAAATCCACAACTGTTATAGTCTGATCCCCTGGCAGATTGTCGATTTCATCATCCACCATCTCCACAAAACGGTTAATCTGTCTGTATTTATCATACATGGCGCGGACAACCCTGCCCTCCGAAGTAAATACTCCCATATCCGTCAGAGGAGGAATCACTGTTCCCTCCTCCAGAATATAATTCTTTTTCCGGTTATGATCCGTCTTGGCCTGAGGCGCCCTGACGGCCGTTCTCTTCTGCCAGGTTATCCTTCCGCTTTTTGATATACGTATAGTATGCTCCCGCTCTTTGTCCCAGGCATTGCACTGCCGGTAATCCGTTTCCAGCTCAGCTTTCAGGTATGTCTGTATTTCTTCCGTATTTTTATTTTCATGAAACACCTGCTCCCGGGTATATTTTTCAATCTGCCATCCGGCCTCCCGATTCAGGCGGTTAATAACCATTTTCCGGTACGGAAACTGCTTTCCGACAGGATTGCTCAATATCAGTTTATAGGGTTCTGCCGCCCAGAGGGCTTCCAGAATCTGCTGCAAATCCATTGTATTATCCCTTCGCCATCTTAAAATTCGATCTCCCTGAGATATCTGTTCAGCGCGTCCTTCCAGTCCGGCAGCAGCTCAAATCCATTTTCTTTCAGCTTACTTTTATCCAGCCGGGAATTAAACGGCCTTCTGGCCTTTGAAGCCCCGTACTGCGCAGTTGTCACGGAGCGGACCTCCACCCGTCCGGGGCTGTACTCCGTATGCCCCAGCTCCGCCGCCTGACGGAAAATCTCTTCTGCAATATCGTACCAGCTTACATAGCCGCCCTCATTGGTGGCATGATAGTAACCATATTTCTCGGTCTCAATCATGTCAACCAGAAGTCTTGCCAGATCATAGGTATAGGTCAGAGTTCCAATCTGGTCGTTGACCACGGAGATCGTATCATGGGTCTTGCCCAGATTCAGCATAGTCCTGATAAAGTTCTTTCCGTTCACTCCGAATACCCACGCGGTACGGACGATAAAATGCTTTTCTACATTATTGGCAACTGCCAGCTCCCCTTCCAGCTTTGTCTCACCATAGACATTCAAAGGATTGTAATCCTTGCAGTCCGGCTCCCATGGACTGCTTCCCTCTCCGTCAAACACATAGTCCGTAGACAGATAAAGCATCTTACAGCCTATCTTCTTACATGCAAGCGAAATATTTTCGGTTCCTGCCGCATTGACCATACGGACCCTTTCAATCTTGTCCTCCTCCTCTGCCATATCCACCGCCGTCCATGCCGCACAGTGAATCACCGCATCCGGCTCCTCCCTGGAAATAATCTCATCCACAGAAATTTTATCCGTAATGTCCATTCTTATATATGGCATCGTTGTCACAGCAGTGCCGTCTGCGGCCCCGCTGTAGGTTGGCGCAAGGCCTGAACCGACTCCCTCATGGCCTCTCTTCGCCAGCTCGTTCATCACATCATGTCCAAGCTGCCCGCCTACTCCTGTTACTAACACTTTCATGATTCCGCTCCTTTATATACTGTAGGTTCAGCGATTACCGCTTTTTCTTTTGAATTATTATACCCAATCCAAATATGGATTACAATAATGAAGGCGTCTTTACTCCCACTCGTCCAGATTTTCTAAAAATTCAATCAGCTCCCGCTTTGTCTTTGCAATCTGTTCCGGATCATAGGAGTCCAGCGCCCGCTCAAACTTCCGGAGAACCTGCTCCACCTGAGCGCGCTTCAGCCCCAGACTTTCCTCATAAATTCTTTCGCCGCGAAGCAGAAGAAACTTATTTTCTTCCTTCTCCCGCGGATGGATTTTCAGATATGACAATGTCTCCAGGCGTTCCTCTATCTCCTCTTCACTCATATCCAGATTCCGATCCTTGAATACCTGACGGATCTTTTTGCCGCTGGATACTACCTTGACCTCCACCTCAAGAATGGAATTGATATCATAGGTATAGGTTACATCCACAGCCTCCTCGCCGGCCTTTCCGGGCGGCACCTCGATAAACAGTTCTCCCAGCGACAGATTATTCACCGCAAAGCGGCTTTCCCCCTGCAGCACATGAACCCTAATCTTCGTCTGGTTATCCCTGACCGTATAGAGTCTGTCTGTCCGGCTCGCCGGAATGACTGTATTTCTCTCAATAATCGGAAGAAATACCCCGTCCTCAAAACGGTGCTCCGCATACTCCCGGACCACTTCTGTTCCCAGTGTAAAGGGGCAGACATCGGTCAGAATAACCTCCCGGATGCCCTCCTTTCGTTCCTTCATGGCAGCCTGGATTGCGGCGCCCAAAGCCACAGTCTCATCCGGATTCATATTCGTATCCGGTATCATATGGAAAAGCTTTCCCGCAAATCTTCTGATAACCGGAGACTTGGTCGCACCGCCCACCAGCACCACCTTATCTATATCGGTCAGACGGATATGCGCATCCTTCAGGCTCCGCTTCACAGGCTGGCGAATCCGCTCCAGAAGCTCCTCACAGGCCTCTTCATAATCAGAATATTCCACTGTGAAGGAATATTCCTCTCCGTTAATGTTACATTTCATAACCGAAGTCCGGGATTCCCCCAGGCCAATCTTGCACAGCTCCGCCTGCTTCCGAATATGTTTGCATACCTTCTCGCTTAAGGAAAACCGATTAATTTCCGGGAACTTTTCATAAAACATTTTCTCCAGTACAGCCGTGAAATCCTCTCCTCCAAGAAAGTTGTCTCCGGCCACCGCGTGTACCTCCAGGATCGTATCATACAGCTCCAGAATCGACACGTCAAAGGTTCCTCCTCCAAGGTCAAAAACCAGAAATCTTGCCTGCTCCTTCTGCTGCCACAGCCCATAGGCAATGGCTGCTGCCGTAGGCTCGCTGATAATCCGTTCCACCTTCAGGCCGGCCAGTTCTCCCGCCCGCTTCGTAGCCCGCCTTCTGGCATCATTAAAATAAGCCGGCACACTGATCACTGCCTCCGTCACCTGCTCGCCCAGATAGCTTTCTGCATCCTCCTTCAGAAACCGCAGTACAAAGGAGGACAGCTCCTCCGCTGTGAAGGATTTCTCTCCGAGAGCAAATTTTTTATTGCTCCCCATACTGCGCTTGAACAAAGATGCCCCGCTGTCCGGATAGAGCAGCATCCTCTCCATAGCGGACTCCCCTACAAAAATCTGCCCCTCCTCATCAATGCTCACCACCGACGGGGTCATCGGCTTTCCAAGACGGTTCGGAATAATCTTCGGCCCGTCCTCCGTATAATATGCTATGAGACTGTTTGTTGTCCCAAGATCAATTCCTACTATCATTTATTTTCCCAACTCCTTACGTAGTTTTTTCACCATTTCCTTAAGCTCCAGGTCATACGGCCGGATTTCCAGAGCCTTCTCATAATTTTCCAGCGCTTCTTTCTTCCTGTCTCTGCTTAAACCCAGATAATAAAGCCCCAGATTCCGGTACTTTTCATAGCACCTTATGTTCCGGCAGTGTTTGCACCGGTACCCGTTCTCCATCTGCCCAAACAGCTCCCAGGCCTTCTCTGCTTCTCCCATATATAAATAGCACTCTCCGATTCTGGAAAGATGAAGCGGCCGGTATGCCGGATACCGCAGATAATCTTCTTCCGAATGCGCCTCCGCCAGATACAGCTCCTTTGCCCGCGCCGCATGCCCGGCCGCCTCCTCCGGTCGGCCGAGCAGATAATATGCCCTGGCCTGATACAGCTCATTTCTCGCACAGTCCTCATCGGACGCCTGCCATCCGAGCTCCAGCTTCTGATTGGCTTTCTGCAGAACCGTAATTGCTCCCAGATAATCGGCAAACAGGCTGAGCAGACGATATGCATAGTCCGTATGCCGCTGATACGAATCCGGGCCTGCCGCAGATACCTGCAGCGCTTTTTTATACATACTCTTTGCCTTTATGTTTCTGCCCTGGACAAAATACACATCTCCTATTTTCAGCAGATATTCCTTGTCCTTCCATTTACAGCCTGCCGTTTCATAAAATTTTATTGCACTTTTATAATCGCCCTGATAAAAATACAGATCTCCGATTTCCTGATAAAATGCAATCCGGTCCGGATACCATTCCAGATCCTTTTTATAGCATTCAATGGCATTCCCGAAATCCCCCTTCAGCTCGTAGCAGTCCGCCATGTTGCTGTAAGGAAGCACTCTCCTATCCTTTGTCTTCTGAAGCGCCTCCAGAGACTTCTCATACATCCGGATACCTGCGTCAAATTCCTTTTTATGTTTATAGCAGTATCCCATATTATTATAGGCGGCCCAGTCATCCGGAACATAGGTCAGCGCTTTCTCAAAATCAGCGATTGCCTCTGTAAGCCTCATGGCCTCCATATACATCAGTCCCCGGTGCACATAGGTGTAGCACCCCTCCCAGTTCTCTACCTCCTGATTCACATAACGGATGGCATTCCCGAAGTCTTCCGGATTGCACCCTCTCTCGTACCTGTCCATATAAATATCTGCGATTTTTTCATTTACATCCCGATATTTATCGTCCCGTTCAGCCGCCTTCAGGAAATATGCAAGCGCCTTTTCTTCTTCATATGCGGCCTGATAGCAGCATCCTACCCCATAATAGAAGCTGGCTTCTTCATCATAATCCTCTTTTGCCACTTCATATGCCTTCAATGCCTCCCGGAACTGTCCCTTCTGCCTCAGAATTTCGCCCTTCACCATAAAGTACTGCAGTCTGGACGGATTTTTCCGGATAGCCGCCTTCAGACAGGTAAGCGCGTCATCCAGGCGATCGTCGTCCCAATACAGCAGCGCCAGCTCATATTCCAGTTCCGAAAGATCCTCCAGATCCGTCTCATTCCTGTCTAACGACTTCTTTATCTCCCGCAGAATCTGTTTTGCTTCCTCCCGGTCCTCGGCGCTCTCTGCCAGATTTCTGAGCACCTTCACCTGATAAAGCTTCATCTCATCGGAAAACTCTGCCTGATTCTCCTTTGCCCGATCCAAAACCCCTTTTGCATCCTCATACTGATGACAGAAAAAAAACACCTTCAGAGCCAGCAGATAGGGTTTGTAATAGCCTGCATAAATCTCTATGGCGCTGTAATAATCATTCACAACCCCCTGCCCATTCTGCATCTGGTAATATGCTTCCTGGCGGTTCACATACGCCGGATAGTACTGGCTCTCCCGGCTTAGAATCTGATCACATGTATCTACCGCCTTCTCATATGCTTCCATGTCAATATAAGTTTCCGCCAGCGTATTCATGGCGCTGAGCCGTTCCGATATATCAGACAGCTCTTCCTCTGCATGCTTTAGCATCTCGACCGCCTCATCATACTCCTTTTCCCTGGACAGGCAGAAGCCGAGCATCAGATAAGCGGTTCCTTTTCTGCGCAGACGCTTCCCCGCCTCCTCGCTGCCGTCATCCACAGTCTCAAGAATCAGAGACAGCCATATTTTCAGCTCCCGGACAGCCTCCTGGTTGCGGCCCAATGCCGCCAGAACGCGCCCCTTCAGATTATGATAGCTGTAATAAATCTCCTCATGCGGAACAATATCGTCCAGAATACGGATTGACTCCTCGGCCTCCTTATTCTGATACCGGCACCAGGCAGTCTCCAGAAGGACAGCGGACCTCTCCTCCTCGGACTTAAGCTCTCTGAGCTCTCTCTCATAACGCTCCAGCAGCAGAGCGTTGGCCTGATGAACGTACTCATCCACCCTCTGGCTGGAGCCGTCCTGCTCCCATATATCCAGCGCGATATCCTTTGCCTTTTCCGCGGTTTCCCCGCTTTGGAGATAATATTTTATCATTCCGATTTTTGACTCATAGGCATCCGGCACCAGGCGCCACCAGGAAAAAGCAGTCTCTTTATCCCCTTCATTCCATTTTACGTTTGCCGCTTTAGGAAGGATATATACTACATCGCCCCCAGGCTCAGCTCCTTCAGGACAGGAGGACAGTGTCTCCAGACATCCCGCGGCAAGCAGATCCGCAAGCTCTGCAGCCTCCTTCATGGAACCTCTTGCTTCGGCAAGGCGCATCCGTTCCACATCCTCCCATGGATACCAGACCCCATATGCAGAAAGCTCTTCTAATTTTTCCTCCGCCTGATCAAATTCATCCCGGTCGCACAGCCCTTTCATATCTATGTAGGCGCGGATATATTCGTCCACATTCACATCCGTTATCTGTACAGACTCATCCCTCAAACGGAATTTTCCAAAATCAATAAAATAATCATTCTGTGTATAATGCCTTACATAATCCAGAAAATCCTCCGGATATCGTTCCTTCAGCTCCTCATAATCGTCAGTGAGCTGGAATTCTTCATCCAGGAGCCGCCAGATTTCCTTCGGCAGATAAAAATGAGACAGAAGATAATTCAGCACTGCGTCCCTGGCATCCAGCGAGGTATCCAGATTCCGGCACACAGAATCTGACAGCAGTTCTTTCCATGCCTCTTCGTCCCCGCGGCTTCGGTAATCCCGATATACGGCATCTATTCTGTCAATCCAAAGATCCAGTTCTGTTTTTTCCTTTTCTTCCCCCTCCTCTGAGGAACCGAGCAGCTCCAGAGCCTGTTCATAAGCCTTGCGAAGTTTTCGGAAGCCTTCCGGGTCATCCTCCGGATTCGTCGTTTTCAACTTCTTCATATAGGCTGCTTTTATGCCCTGCTCATCCTTCAGTTCACGGATTCCCAGTATATGGCATACCAATTCCTTTTCCATTTCTCTATATCCGCCCCTTTCAGTTTCCTGTCACAATGTCTCTATGACAGTATATCACTTTTCTTCCCCGTTGAATAGAAAAAAACCGTTCGCTGGATTCGGACAGTGAACGGTTTTTATTTTTGTGCGCCCGGCGGCGCACGTTTCTTAAGGGTTAAAGTCCCAAATCCGCCCGGTAGTGGGAAGGATATAGCCGAAGGC
>VSNE01000065.1 GCA_009774155.1 Lachnospiraceae bacterium | reverse complement strand
GTATAATACAATATTAACCGGAACTCCAATCAGTAAAACGGAAAGAAGATAGAAGCTGACGGAAGCTATGAAACAGGAAGAAAAATTATAAAATGCGGAAGGGAGATTACATATGCATATCACAATTTTAAACGGAAGTCCAAGAAAGGGCGGTAATACAGAAATCATGGTGGACGCGTTGAAAAAGGGCGCGGAGGAAAGCGGACATCAGGTAGAAAAGATCAATCTGGCGGGAAAGAAGATTACGGGATGTCTTGGATGCCAATACTGCTTTTCCCATGAGGGTGTCTGTGTGCAGAAGGATGATATGGCAGCGATTCTGGAGGTTCTGGATCAGACGGATCTGCTTGTGTTTGCGTCCCCGATCTACTGGTTCGATATTACCGGACAGTTAAAATGCGTTATTGACCGGATGTATGCAAGGGGAAAGGCAGGGTATCATTTTCATAAATCCATGCTGATGCTGGATTCTGCGGCGGAAGGCGTATATCAGGCGGCGCTGGCACAGTATCAGTCTATAGCCGCTTATCTTCGCTGGGAGGACAAGGGAGTGATTACGATCAGCGGAATGACGGATAAGGGGAGCATGAAGGATTCGCCGAGGCTGAAGGATGTGTATGAGATGGGAAGGGCTTTATAAACGGAGGAACAATGAGAAGCCCGGCAGTATACCGGGTGCAGAGCGGACGAATGGCGGGAGACGGGACGGTATTTTACCGTTCCGTAAACGGCGTATGGCTTACAAAGAAGGTTCCGGCAACATATCTTGAAAAAGTCTCAAAGGAAGAGGGGAAAAGGAACGACTTGACATTTTTATCATAAAATCATATGATACAGTTGTTTAAAATAATATAGAACTTTGCTGGGGGAGCCTGCGGCTGAGAATTATGCATAAAGCATATGACCCTTATTACTTGAACCGGATCATGCCGGCGTAAGGAAGCGGAATTTGTAAGGTATTCCTCCATGGCAAAGGACCAAGGAGGATTTTTTTATGTCATGGTTTCTTACTTATGATGCGGAGGCGGCAGAATATTATCTGACTTTTGCAGGTTATGGGACGCTTGCGGCGCTGATGCTTCTGGCGCTGGTGATCCCGGCTGCGCTGTCCAAAAGAGAGAGTAGAAGGATGCCGGCAAAGCAGTTGGTATATTGTTCCATTTCCATAGCGCTGGCTATGGTGACCAGCTTTATTAAATTTACAGCTCTGCCCTTTGGCGGTTCGATTACGCTGTTCAGCATGTTTTTTATCTGCTTTGCCGGATTCCTGTACGGTCCAAGGACAGGGCTTATGACCGGAGCGGCTTACGGAATTCTGCAGTTGATCGTTGATCCCTATATTTATGCTCCTGTGCAGGTGCTGCTTGATTACCTGTTTGCCTTCGGAGCGCTGGGACTGTCAGGATTTTTCCGGAAAAGCAGGCATGGCCTGATAAAGGGCTGTGTGGCTGGAATGACAGGGAGATATCTCTGTCATGTGATTTCCGGTTATGTGTTTTTCGCAGAATATACGCCCCAGGGGATGCATCCGGTTCTCTATTCTCTTGGGTATAATGCCACCTATATTTTTCCGGAGATGATTATGACCCTGATTCTGCTGTTTGTACCGGCAGTTGTAAGAGCATTGAACCAGATAAAAAGGATGGGGCAGGCAGCCTGATGCTTTCGGAGTGTGTGAAACCTTTTCTGCAAAATAAGATATATAAGGTTCTCCTATGATAAAATAAAAATCATAGAAGGGCCTTTTATTGTGGGGAAACAGAAGAAACCTATACACATACTAAATCACAAACGTTCTTTACCAGATTTTGAGCATGTGTTATAATGCGTTTAGTTAGTAGCAACAGGCCGGTTTGGCAAAGAGAGGTAATTTTGTGGCAGAACTTACACCAATGATGCAGCAGTATATGAAGACAAAAGAGGAATACAAGGACTGCATATTATTTTATCGTCTCGGCGATTTTTACGAGATGTTTTTTGAGGATGCGAAGACGGTATCCAGGGAGCTGGAGCTGACTCTGACCGGAAAGGCCTGCGGCCTGCCGGAGCGGGCGCCCATGTGCGGGGTTCCGTTTCATTCCGTGGAAGGGTATCTTAGCAAACTGGTTTCCAAAGGCTATAAAGTGGCTGTCTGCGAGCAGATGGAGGACCCGGCGCTGTCGAAAGGACTGGTGAAGCGGGAGGTCATCCGTGTAGTGACGCCGGGGACGAACCTGAATGTCCAGGCTTTGGATGAATCCAGAAATAACTATATTATGAGTATTGTCTATGTTAGTGACCGGTTCGGGATCTCGTTTGCGGATGTGACAACCGGTGATTATTTTGTTACGGAAGTAGATACTCTGCGCAGACTGACGGATGAGCTGTATAAATTTTCTCCCCGTGAGATCATCTGCAATGAGGCTCTTTTTATGAGCGGCATGGATATGGAGGAGCCAAAGGAGCGCCTTGGCGCTGCGATATATTCTCTGGAGAACTGGTATTTCGATGACGAGCTGTGCAAAAAGGAACTTTTAGAACACTTTCAGGTAAAATCCCTGGAGGGTCTGGGAGTAACTGATTTTGGGTGCGGCGTTATCGCTGCGGGCGCGCTGCTCCGGTACCTGACCGAGACGCAGAAAACATCCTTAAGCCATATGTCAAGGCTCAGGCCGTATGTATCAGGAAATTTCATGATTATTGACAGCTCCAGCCGGAGAAATCTGGAGCTGGCGGAGACTCTGCGGGAGAAGCAGAAAAAGGGCTCCCTGTTATGGGTGCTGGATAAAACAAAAACCGCCATGGGCGCGAGAACGCTGCGCAGCTATATAGAACAGCCGCTGATTGACCGGGACAGGATTGAACAGCGGCTGGCTGCCATTGAGGAGCTGAACAGTCAGTTAATTACAAGAGAGGAATTAAGGGAATATTTAAACCCGATTTATGACCTGGAGCGTCTGATCGGACGTATCAGCTATCAGACGGCAAATCCGAGAGATTTGATTGCATTTAAGACCTCCCTGGGCATGCTGCCCCATATCCGGCTGCTTCTTAAGGATCTGAAAAGTCCGCTTCTTAAAAAAATATACAAGGAGCTGGATGCCCTGGAAGATTTATATGAATTAATAGAACAATCTATTCAGGAGGAGCCGCCGGTTTCCATCCGGGAGGGTAATATTATCAAGGACGGATATCAGGAAGAGGTGGACAGGTTTAGGACTGCCAAGACAGAGGGAAAATCCTGGCTTGCGGATATTGAAGTGAAGGAGAGAGACAGAACAGGCATTAAAAACCTCCGGATTAAATTTAATAAAGTGTTTGGATATTATCTGGAGGTGACAAACTCTTATAAGGATCTGGTGCCGGACGATTACATCCGGAAGCAGACACTGACCAATGCGGAGCGTTATATCACGCCGGAGTTAAAGGAGCTGGAGGACACCATTCTGGGGGCGGAGGAAAAGCTGACGGCATTGGAATATGAGCTGTTCTGCCGGGTCCGGGATCAGATTGGCTCTCAGGTGCTGAGAATCCAGAAAACAGCAAAGGCAGTGGCCAGGCTGGATGTTTTTACATCCCTTGCCTTTGTGGCAGATAAAAATCATTATGTTCGTCCTAAAATAAACAACCGGGGAGTGATTGACATTCAAAACGGGCGTCATCCGGTAGTGGAAAATATGATTTCCAACGGGATGTTTATTGCAAATGATACTTATCTGGACAAGGGGGCAAACAGGCTTTCCGTTATTACCGGACCCAATATGGCGGGCAAATCCACTTATATGCGCCAGACTGCTCTGATTGTGCTGATGGCGCAGATAGGAAGCTTTGTGCCGGCAGAGCGGGCTGATATCGGCATTGTGGATCGTATTTTTACCCGTGTGGGCGCATCCGATGATCTGGCCAGCGGACAGAGCACATTTATGGTGGAGATGAATGAAGTATCGAATATTTTAAGGAATGCCACGGCGGACAGCCTTCTGATTCTGGATGAGATTGGGCGCGGAACGAGTACCTTTGACGGGCTTAGCATTGCCTGGGCCGTGATTGAGCATATTGCGGACAGACGGCTTTTGGGGGCCAGGACATTGTTTGCCACCCATTACCATGAGCTGACGGAGCTGGAAGGCGTTATGGAGGGTGTGAACAACTACTGTATTGCAGTCAGGGAAAAGGGAGACGATATCGTTTTTCTGCGTAAAATCGTAAAGGGCGGCGCGGATAAATCCTATGGTATCCAGGTGGCGAAGCTTGCCGGCGTACCAAAGAGCGTCATTGACCGGGCAAAGGAGCTGGTGGAGGAACTAAGCAGGGCGGATATTTCCGCCAAGGCAAAGAATATCGCTGAGGAGGGCCGGACAAAGACCAGGCCAAAAAGCAGATCAAAAAAGCATGACGAGGCATATCCGGAACAGATTTCTCTGTTTGAGCCGGCACAGGACAATGGTGTTGCGGAGGAGCTTAGAAAGCTGGATATTTCCAATATGACGCCTATGGATGCCATGAATACCCTTTACCGTTTGCAGGACAGGCTGAAAAAGGATGAAAAATGTTAAGAGCAGGATAGAATATGGGCAGAATTGCAGTATTAGACCAACAGACCATTGATAAGATTGCCGCCGGCGAGGTGGTGGAGCGTCCGGCTTCGGTGGTAAAGGAGCTGGTGGAAAATGCGGTGGATGCAGGCGCTTCGCAGATCACTGTGGAAATCCGGGAGGGCGGAATCGGCTTTATCCGGATCACGGATAACGGAGGCGGTATAGAAAAAGAAGACATTCCTTTGGCGTTTCTGCGCCATTCCACAAGCAAAATACGCAGTGCGGAGGATCTGGCGGGGGTGTCCTCTCTTGGATTCAGGGGAGAGGCGCTGTCCAGCATTTCTGCGGTATCCATGGTGGAACTGATTACAAAGACGAGAGAAAGCACGCTGGGAAGCCGCTGCTGTGTGGAGGGAGGCGTTCAGAAAAGCCTGGAGGAGATCGGAGCGCCGGACGGAACTACATTTATTGTGCGGAATTTGTTTTATAATACTCCTGCCAGGAAAAAATTTTTAAGGACGGAGATGACGGAGGCGGCAGCGGTTCATGAATTGATGACACATCTGGCGCTTTCCCATCCGGAAATTTGTTTTAAGGTTATGATCAATCAGCAGATGAAGCTTCAGACGGCCGGGAACGGCAGTCTGAAGGATGTGATTTATCATATCTATGGAAGGGATATCGCCATGCGGCTGATAGATGTGAACCAGGAGAAAGGGTCTTTGTGTATTTCAGGCTTTATCGGGAAACCGGAGATTTCCCGGGGGAACCGCAGCTATGAAAACTATTTTGTCAATGGAAGATATGTGAAGAGCAAAATTATTGCGAAAGGAATCGAGGACGGCTATAAAACCTTTATGATGCAGCATCGGTATCCTTTTGTATGTCTGAATATTAAGATAGAGGATAAAACAATGCTGGATGTAAATGTGCATCCTGCAAAGCTGGAGCTTCGGTTCAGCAATCAGAATCTGATCTATGATATGGTTCAGGAGACAGTAAGGGATGCGCTGTCCGGAAGGGAGCTGATACCGGAGGTGACGTTTCATGAGCCGGAAAAACGGCAGGAGACAGGAGAGAAGCCTCCGTTGGAAAAGATGTGGAAGGCTCCGGAGCAGACAAAGACTCCGGTGACGCCTCAGGATAAAAATCTGGAATATTTTATGGCCCAGATGCGAAGACGGGTGGAGGAGCGCCACAGACAGAAGCCGCAGATTCTTCAGGAGGACAGCGGCTATCAGGCTGCTCCGGAAGCAAAAGACGCTACTATACAGGAAAGCCGTCCGTCCGGTGAGAGGGCAGAGCAGCTGGAGCTGTTTGACGGACAGCTTTTATCCAGGGAAGCAGCCGTCCGCCATGTGATTATCGGTCAGTTGTTTGACACCTACTGGCTGGTACAGTATGCGGATAAGCTCTACATTATTGATCAGCATGCGGCGCATGAAAGGGTGCTTTATGAACGGCTGATCAGGAGCTTGAAGGAACAAAGCTTCCAGTCACAGCTTCTGGCTCCTCCCATTGTTTTGAATCTGAGTATGCAGGAGGAACAGCTTTATTTAAAATATCAGCGGTATTTTGCGGATATGGGTTTTGAAATAGAAGAATTCGGAGACCAGGCATATGCAGTGCGCGCAGTGCCCTCCAATCTTCCGGGAATCGCAAAAAACGATATTTTGACGGAGCTTTTAGACAGCCTGTCGGACATCCCCGGAACTATCGGCTCCGAATCTCTTCTGGACAAAGTGGCGTCCATGTCCTGCAAGGCGGCGGTGAAGGGACATCACAGGATGTCATCCGCAGAGGCAAGGGCATTGATTGATGAGCTTATGACTTTGGAAAATCCATATCACTGTCCTCACGGAAGACCGACGATTATTTCCATGACAAAACATGAGCTGGAGAAAAAGTTTAAAAGGATTGTGTAAGGAGACGCGTATGAAGGAACCCCTGATTATTCTGGCCGGTCCCACGGCTGTGGGAAAGACAAAGCTTTCCATCGATCTGGCAAAGGCAGTCGGCGGAGAAATTATATCGGCAGATTCCATGCAGGTATATAAGCATATGGATATAGGATCAGCCAAAATCCGTCCTTCACAGATGCAGGGAGTCCGTCATTATCTGGTGGATGAGCTGGAGCCGTGGGAGGAATTTCACGTGGTTCGATTTCAGCAGATGGCGAAGCAGGCGATGAAGGAGATACGGGAGCGCAGGCATATTCCCATATTGGTAGGAGGCACCGGCTTCTATATCCAGGCCATTGTCAGGGATATTGATTTTACGGAAAATGAGGCAGGTCCGTACCGGAGAGAGCTGGAGAGGCTTGCGGAGGAAAAAGGTTCTGTATATCTTTATGAAGAGCTTCAGAGAGTAGATCCGGAATCGGCGGAAATTATCCATGAGAATAATGTGAAGCGTATGATCCGCGCTCTGGAATTTTACCGGATAACCGGGGAAAAGATATCAAAGCATAATGAGGAGCAGAGAAAAAAGCGGTCTCCGTATAATTTCGCCTACTTTGTCCTGAATGATGACCGGGCAAAACTCTATGCCCGGATTGAAAAACGGATTGATGAAATGCTGGAGGAAGGGCTGGTGAAGGAGGTTCTTCATTTAAAGGAGATGGGCTGCGTCCGGGAAATGGTGTCCATGCAGGGACTTGGATATAAGGAAATTCTGGCATATCTGGATGGAGAGTATACGCTGGAGGAGGCAGTGGGGATTCTGAAACAGGATACCCGCCGTTTTGCCAAGCGCCAGCTGACCTGGTTTCGGCGGGAACAGGAGGTTATCTGGTTGAATAAGGAAGCTTATGCATATGACGAAGAAAAGCTTTTGGCGTCAATGCTGAAAATATTACGGGAAAAGGAAATTATAAAATGAATCTGGAAACAATGTATGGAAGCATGGGCATCAGTAAAGAGGTCTATGCTTACGGACAGAAGATAGAAAAAGAATTGAAGGAGCGTTTTGCCGCCATTGATGAGAATGCGGAGTATAACCAGCTAAAGGTGGTTTACGCGATGCAGAAGCACAGAGTCAGCGATATTCACTTCGCAGGCACCAGCGGCTATGGATATAACGATCTTGGAAGAGATACTTTGGAAGAGGTTTATGCGGAGGCATTTCATGCGGAGGCTGCCCTGGTGCGGCCGCAGATTGCGTGCGGAACCCATGCCCTGTCGGTAGCCCTGGCTGCGAATCTGCGTCCGGGGGATGAGCTTCTGGCTGTTTCCGGAAAGCCTTATGATACGCTGGAGGAGGTTATCGGTATCCGCCCGTCGTCCGGAAGCCTTGCGGAATATGGAATCACTTACCGTCAGGTAGATCTGCGGTCAGATGACAGCTTTGATCTGGAGGGCATTCAAAAAGCCATGAACGAACGCACGAAAATGGTGCATATTCAGCGTTCCAAAGGCTATCAGACAAGAAGAACTCTGTCTGTTGCCGATATAGGGGAAGTGATTGCCTATATAAAATCCATCAATCCGGAAGTAATCTGTCTGGTGGATAACTGCTATGGGGAGTTTGTGGAACGCATAGAGCCTACGGATGTGGGAGCAGATCTGTGCGCCGGTTCCCTGATTAAAAACCCGGGGGGCGGACTGGCGCCGGCGGGAGGCTATATTGTCGGTAAAGAAGCTTATGTGGAAAATTGCGCCTATCGCCTGACATCTCCGGGACTTGGAAAAGAGGTCGGCGCGACCTTCGGGGTTATGCAGTCCTTTTACCAGGGATTTTTTCTGGCGCCTGCAGTGACTGCCGGAGCGTTAAAGGGAGCTGTTTTTGCAGCCAATATTTATGAGCGCCTCGGATTCGATGTGCTTCCAAACGGACGGGAAAGCCGTCATGATATTATTCAGGCAATTACCTTTGGAACACCGGAGGGGGTCATTGAGTTTTGCAGAGGGATTCAGGCGGCGGCTCCGGTGGACAGCTTTGCAGAGCCGGAACCATGGGCCATGCCGGGATATGACAGCGACGTCATTATGGCGGCAGGCGCTTTTGTGCAGGGCTCTTCGATTGAACTAAGTGCGGACGGGCCGATAAAACCGCCTTATGCGGTTTACTTTCAGGGAGGCCTGACCTGGGAGCACGCAAAATTTGGAATACTGAAGTCTTTGCAGAAGCTGTCAGACGCAGGGATAGCAAAGATTCCATAAAGAATATGAGGAGATTTTTTTGAAAGAAATAGTGGTAATCGGAGGAGGAGCTTCCGGATTGATGGCATCTATTGCAGCAGCCCGTCAGGGGGCGAAGGTGACTCTTCTGGAAAAAAATAAACAGACGGGCAGAAAGCTTTTGGCGACCGGAAACGGACGATGTAATTTTACAAACCGGAACCAGGAGCTTTCGCATTACCGGAGCCGGAATCCGGAGCTGGCAGAGCAAATACTGCATGCGTTTCCTATGGAAGAGACTGTCAGCTTCTTTGAGGCGCTTGGAATACTGGTGAAGGACCGCTCAGGCTGCCTGTATCCGGGCAGCGGACAGGCGGAATCCGTTGCAAAGATACTTTGGCTGGAGGCGCAGCGCCTCCGGGTAAAGATCGCGTGCGATACGGAGGCTTTATCTGTAGAAAAGAAGGAGAACCGGTTTCTGATCAGAACAAAGGGCTGGGTATATGAGGCCGACGCGGTCATTCTTGCCTGCGGTTCCAGGACTGCTCCGAAGACCGGCTCAACGGGGGACGGCTATCGGTTCGCAGAAGCTTTGGGGCATAGGATCATTGCTCCGCTTCCGGCTCTGACCGGACTGTACGCATCAGAAAAGGACTGTGAAAGGCTGGCGGGAGTCCGCACGGAGGCAAAAGTAAGTCTGCTTATTGAAGGGAACATATTTATGGAGGAGGAAGGAGAAGTACAGTTTGCCTCTTACGGTCTGTCCGGCATTCCGGTGTTCCAGCTCAGCCGGTATGTATCCAGGGCGCTGGAGGACGGGAAAACATGCGAGATCCGGCTGGATATCCTGCCTTCATACACTCAGGAACAGATTGAGGAGGCGCTTCGGAAAAAACAGAGACATACGGGAAACCGGACAGGGACGGATATTCTGCTGGGCATGTTTCCGGAAAAATTGTCGCGGATTTTTCTGGAGCGCGCGGGAATCTCATTGAAAAAAAAGGGACAGGACTGGGAGGAAAAGGATTATCAGAGGCTTTCCGGGCAAATCAAAGGGCTGAGCTTTATGATTACCCGCTGCCGCGGTTATGAGCAGGCCCAGGTCTGCACCGGAGGAGTGCCGCTGACGGAGCTGAAGGGGATTACGATGGAATCTGCGCTTGTCTTTGGACTTTATTTTGCAGGGGAGCTTTTAGATGTGGACGGTGCGTGCGGAGGATATAACCTGCAGTGGGCATGGACCAGCGGATTTCTGGCGGGAATCCATGCAGCCGGACGGTCTCCTGCCGGCAGATAACAGCAGAGGGGAAAGCTATGTTAAGAATTCAACAGTTGAAGCTGCCTGTACAGCATACGGAATCCGAGCTGTACAGTAAAATTATAAAAGCATTAAAAATTCGTTCCGGCGATCTGATCCGCTATGAGATTGTAAGACAGTCCCTGGACGCAAGGGGCGGGGAGCTGAAATATGTCTATATGATTGACGCGGAGGTAAAAAAGGAGTCCGCGGTTTTAAAAAAATGTCCAAAGCAGATAAACAGAGCCGACAGAACCAGGTATCGGTTTCCGAAGTCCGGGACAGAGAAAATGCTGCATCGTCCGGTGATTGTCGGCACAGGTCCGGCGGGCCTGTTCTGCGGTCTTATGCTGGCCCGGGCAGGATATGCCCCGATTCTTCTGGAGCGGGGACAATGTGCGCAGGAGAGGGTGAAGACGGTGGAAGCCTTCTGGAAGCTTGGGCTTCTGGATACACAGTCCAACGTGCAGTTCGGGGAAGGGGGCGCCGGAACCTTTTCCGATGGAAAGCTGAATACTTTGGTGAAGGATGCGGCAGGAAGGAACCGGAAGGTGATGGAGCTGTTTGTGGAAGCGGGAGCGCCTGAGGAGATCCTGTATCAGAACAAACCTCATCTGGGAACTGATCTGCTGAACGGATTTGTGACCCATATTAGAGAGGAAAACAT
>VSNE01000064.1 GCA_009774155.1 Lachnospiraceae bacterium | reverse complement strand
AAACAGTACTATTTATTTTTTCAACAGCACTGTAATAAGGTTAGAGTTGTGGAAGCGTCAGAATGTGAGAACTATTATACGGACAGGCTGTATGAATATGGGGCCGTTCCTTCTCACTTGAATGAGCTGGTAAACAGAGAGATTGCAGAAAAGATTGAAGGATGTATCGGATGATGAAAGGGATAAGACAGGAATTAGAAGAAAAATATGAAAATCTTTTTCGGAAATATGGCTTTGAACATCCTGTAGACGCAAAAAAAATCAACTATGTGATCAAGGAAGCCCTCCGGGAGTTTTTGAAAAATGCCCGGAAACCGGCCGTTTACTGTAACGGCGGGCATACCCGTATGCTGATGGCGGACTTTATGTATGAGCTGAAAAACGTCAGGTATATTGTAGATAATTATGCGTCTGAAGAAAAGGACGGAGGATTTTCTGTCATACGGGATGCAGATCTGGAAGAAAAGGAAATAGATGCGGTAATTCTTTCTACTTTTAAGTTCCGGCAGGATGTCAAACAAAGCCTGGCTGTAAACCATCCGGGGATTCCGGCGCTGGATATTTATGATGAGTTTGAAAAAAACGGAATTATCATGCAGGCAGATTACTACTATTCCCACCATCCTTATCATCATTACCATAGTATCAATTATTTACAGAGAGAAATCAGGGAGACAGCGGATACGGAAAAGCTGGAAGGCCTGTATAAGGAACTGATTTCCAAATATATTCACATCCGGGATTTCAGAACAGCTCTTCTGAAAACCAGAGAATTCGGACAGATCAAGCCGGCGGAATGGATAAAAACGCTGGAGTGCGATCTGACAGAGCTTTATGAATCGGAGCAGGAAGCGGCAGCGGCGGTTTCTGACAATAATATTCTTATGTTTTGTCTGGACGGACTCAGGAGGCAGGATTTATCGGAGAGGGATATGCCGAAGGTGAAAAGGATATTGGATGAGACGGCCTACAGCTTTACCAATGCCTATTCCTTTTCCACATCTACTTTTGAAAGTCTGATTCCGGTTTACAGTGAAAACTGTGATTTACGGACACATTATTATGAGAAAAACGAAGTGGCTGCAGAAGACTGCCGGTTTTTCAGGCTGGCGGAGCGGCAGAAGCGGAGCATTTATATTTATGCAGATATGGAACATTATATAGAAAGCAGCAGCATTCATTACAGTGATCAGTTTCAGACTGTTACGGAGAAAATATGGGATTTTATTCTGGATGGATGTGAAGAGAAAAATGGATTGTTCTATTTACATGAGTCCTATGAAAGCCATTTTACATTTTCCAATCCATATACGCCGGCTCCGCTGAAATCGGAAGGAACCGCGATGCTTTTTGACTTTCTCCCGGTGAAGGGAGGAAGACTGCGCGCCGATTATAAGGCGCAGCATCAGGATGCCGTCAGATATCTGGATGATGTGCTGGAACCGTTTTTATTAAAGCTTTCCTGCAGGATGGTATTGTATGCGGATCACGGAAATCTTATTCTGGAGAAGGATACAAAGTTATCGGAGGTAAAAGATATGGAATATGTCTGCTCCGAGGAATGGACGAGAATTCCGCTTATGATCCGCTGCCCTGAGATGGGAATCGGAAAAAATGACGATCTGATAAGCCTGACGGAGCTTAATTCTATGTTGGTCAGTTTGCTGAATAAGGAAGATTACATAAAAACAGGCTTTCGGAAACGGCATTTTATCAAAATGGCAAGATCTGAGCTTTACAATCCGGATTTCCGGTTTCTGTACAGAATAACAGGGAAAGAACAATATCTTCAGGCGTTTGAATGCTTTTTATTTGAAGGCGGAGAGAAGCTGATTATTTTTGCAGACGGATATATGGAGCTGCGTTCGGCTCAGGATGACAGACTGATTCCGGATGAGAAGAAAAGAGAACGGCTTCTGAACGAAATCCGGGATGAAATTACAGTCACAGACTGTTTATCTGTTTGAAATATCATTATGACTTGCAGCCCAGAACAGGAAAGACAGGAATGTTGGCATGAAAATTGAAGTTTTTGCAGAAATGCTCCGGGATTTGGGAATAGAGACAATAACAGGAATTCCGGACTCCACATTAAAAGTATTTTGTGACTATATGCAGCGGGAAGGAAAAAATATATTTCCATACCATGTTGTGCCGGAGAACGAAGGGGCAGCAGTCGGTATTGCCATTGGGGAATATCTGGCAACAGGAAGGCCTGCCTGCGTTTATATGCAGAACAGCGGACTTGGAAATGCGGTCAATCCTTTAACCTCTCTTGCGCATATGGAGGTGTATGGAATTCCCATGCTGCTGATGGTGGGATGGCGGGGAGAACCAGGACAAAAAGATGAACCTCAGCATAAATATATGGGAGAGATTACTCCTGAGTTATTGGAGCTTATGGGTATTGCTTATTCTGTTATGACAGAAACCACAACAGCAGAGGAGCTGAAACAATTTTTGGGGGCGGCAGGGCAGGCTTTTGAGCAGAACAAACAGTATGCGCTTCTTATTAAAAAAAATACCTTTCAGGAATCAGCCGCGGTTTTTTACGAGAACCCATATACTCTGGACAGAGAAGAGGCAATTCATATCATTACCGAATGGCTGGAGCCGGAAGACCTTGTAGTGTCCACTACGGGGAAAATATCAAGAGAGCTGTATGAGCAGAGCAATCTGCAGATCGGCAGTCACAAACAGGTCTTTCTTACAGTCGGAGGAATGGGACATGCCAATATGATAGCCTTTCAGATTGCAAAAAGACAAAGTAACCGGAGAGTTATCTGTCTGGACGGCGACGGAGCGCTCCTGATGCATATGGGAGGCATGGCGGTTATCGGGGCGAATCCGGCGGACAATCTGATTCATATCTGCCTGAATAACCAGGCGCATGAGTCTGTGGGCGGAATGCCCACCGGGGCGCCGGATTTGAGGTTTCATGAATATGCGGAAATGGCCGGGTATCACAGGACTGCTTACGCCGGCAGCCGGACGGCGCTGGAACAGGAATTAAAAAGCGTGCGTGGAAAGAAAGTATGCACATTTTTGGAAATATTCGTTTCCTTAAGGTCAAGGGCAGATTTGGGGAGACCAAAAGAGACGGCAGAAAATAATAAGGTCAGTTTTATGAAAACAATCGGGGTGATGAAATGAAGACGGTTTATACCTGTTTTTGTACGGATATAATTCATGAGGGACATATCAATATTATAAATGAGGCAAAAACCTACGGAGAGGTAATTGTGGGCGTGCTCTGTGATTATCAGATGATTCGGTATAACCGCTTTCCTACGGTTTCCTTTGAGGAAAGAGTGAAAATGGTGGAGGAGATTGAAGGTGTTTCAAAAGTTGTTGTCCAAAACCAGATTATGTATGACGAGATTCTGTCCGAGCTGAAACCGGATTATGTGATTCATGGGGATAACTGGCGTACAGGACCGATGGAAGCAATCCGGAAAAATGTGGTGGAGAATCTGGAAAGATATGGCGGCGAGCTGATAGAGGTTGGATATACGTGGAATGCTTCTGTTCGTAAAAAGGAAGAGATAGTGAGGGAAAAGCTGGCCATGCCGGAGTTTCGCAGGGGAAGGCTGAGAAAGCTGATTGCTCTGTGCGGCATTGTGAAGATCTTAGAGGTACACAGCGGGCTGACCGGGCTGATTGCCGAAAGAACCGTAGTAGAAAATAACGGGGGACTGGATCAGTTTGACGGGATGTGGATTTCATCTCTCTGTGATTCCGCGGCAAAAGGGAAGCCGGACATTGAACTGGTGGATATGACATCCCGTCTTAGAACCATTGACGATGTAATGGATGTGACGACGAAGCCGATTATATTGGACGGAGATACAGGCGGGCTTTTGGAACATTTTGTTTACAATGTCCGTACTCTGGAGCGGATGGGAGTATCTGCAGTCATTATTGAGGATAAAATGGGACTGAAGAAAAATTCTCTCTTTGGTACGGAAGTGGAACAGACCCAGGACGGCATGGAGGAGTTCTGCAGAAAAATCCGTGCAGGAAAGGACGCCCAGCGGACGGAGGAATTTATGATTATTGCCCGTATTGAAAGTCTGATTCTGGAGAAGGGGATGAAAGATGCCATTACCCGGGCAAGGGCATATGTAGCAGCCGGGGCGGATGGAATCATGATACATTCCAGAAAGGATACGGCGGACGAAATATTTGAATTTTGTGACTTGTTCCGCAGCGAAGATAAGGATACGCCGCTTGTGGCTGTTCCCACATCGTATTGCGATACTTATGAAGCGGAGCTGAAGGAACATGGAGTTAATATTGTTATCTATGCGAATCAATTAACAAGAAGCGCTTTTCCGGCTATGGAGGATACTGCGAGGACGATTTTAAAGAATCACAGATGCAGGGAAGCTGAAGATAAGCTTATCCCGTTTAAGAAAATTATTACGTTGATTGACGCAATTTAAGGAAGAGACAAATATGGGACAGTATGCGGTAATTTCAGATATTCATGGGAACCTGTATGCATTGGAAAAGATTATGGAGGATATGAAGTCCTTTTCCGTTGACGGAGTGATACTGCTTGGGGATTTGATTGATTACGGGATGCAGTCAAATGAAACCATAGAGTATATACAGCATTTCTTTCCATATAAAATAGTGTGCAATATATGGGGGAACCATGAGCAGGCAGTGATGCATTCGGATTTTACGGGTTTTTCATCCAAACGCGGCGCAGAATCGGCGATGAATACCGCTCTGCGTCTGACAGACAGAACAAGACAGTATTTAAATATGATGCCGGATCATAAGGGAATCCGGGAATTTGTGCTGGAAGGACTGAAATGTCTGGCAGTCCATGGCTCGGCAGAAGATCCGTTTTGGAAAGCAATTGCCCCTGATGATGTGCGGGGCGATTACATAAAATATGATTTTGTATTTTCCGGTCATTCTCATTATCCCCATATATTTACAAAGTTTTATGACGCGGATGATTTGAAGATGAGAAACCGGCATGCAGTGACCTTTATAAACCCAGGATCTGCAGGGCAGCCGAGAAACCATAATCCCTGCGCCCAGTATATGATTTTGGATATACTGCAGAAAAATATCTACATGCGCTCTGTACCCTATGATGTGGAAGCGGCTATGAGCCTGTTTGACGGCTCTGTGGATTGGTTTTACAGAGACAGACTGAAAAACGGAATATAGCGGCAGCTCAGCCATACTGCGGAATAAGCCGGGGAATATAAGGAGGCTGCAGAAAGGAAAAGAATGAAACGTTTATATGTGATTAGCGGCATAACGGGAATGACCGGGAATGAACTGGCGCATCAGCTGCTGGACCATCCGTCAGATGAAAATTATGTTATTGGTTTTGATAATTTTCAGGCTTCATCAATTGAGACAATCAGGGATTGTCTTACGGATAAACGGCTGGAATTTTTTGAATATGATATCAATCATAACGGGCAGATGTCTGATTTTGAAAACAGAGTAAGGAACCTGAAAAAAAACTTTGATGAAACTGTCTATATTAACTGTGCGGCCGTTGTGCATACAGAACATTTTTATCATGTGTATGAAACCTTTGAAACAAATGTGAACGGTATGAAGCGTTTTCTGGAACAGGCAGTCAGGGTCGGCGCCCGGAAATATATCAATTGTTCCACGTCCGAAGTATATTCTATGAATTCATGGAATGAAAAAGGCGGGGTAAAGGAAAGCGATTATCTGATTATGGCGGATGCAGAGCATAGCCAGCGTACCAGTTATGCAGCGGGAAAGCTGCTTACAGAATTTTTTATAAAGGATGCGGTGGAAACAGGGAAAATTCTTGGCTGCTCCATCCGATTTGCAAATGTTTACAGCAGAAATGAACGATATCCCAAACATATTATTCCATTTATCATAGACAGCTTTCTGAAGGATGGAAAAGTGGTGCTTTTGGAGAACAGTAAAAGGAACAAAAGAACATTTTTGAATAATTTTGACAGTTGCAGCGCCGTGCTTGCGCTGGCAGAAACGGACAGCGCGCTGGATGGAAGTATTTATAATGTAGCCACGAATGAAGAAATATCCATAATTGACCTTGCAAAGCTGTGCGCGGAAAAAATGGGGATTGAAAATCCGGTCATTGAATTCAGCGGGTATCGTGAATCGGACCCTGAACGAAGGCTGCTTTCCACAGATAAGATCCGGGAAAGAACGGGCTGGAAACCGATTGTGAATCTGAGCAGAGGACTGGATGAGTGCGTCGCATATTATTCAGGATAGGATGAAATTTGGAGAGGAGCAGACAGAATGAGGATCGCTTTGATTACGGCAGCCGGGATATCCAGCCGGTTTAATGAAGGTGTGGAGGAAAATCAAAAGCGGCTGAAAGCAATTTATACGGATGGGGATGCATCCCACACACTGCTGGCCCGTTTGACAGACAAGTGCAGTTATGCCGATCGAATCATTGTCGTCGGCGGATATAAATACGATGAACTGAAACAATATGTGAGAACGAAGCTGCCGGATGAAATACGGAAAAAAATAATACTTATATATAACGAATTTTACAGAGAGCTTGCCTCAGGGTACAGTCTGTATTTGGGGTTAGAGGAGGCGTTCAGACATCCGGATTTGGAAGAGGTTCTTTTCGCAGAAGGCGATTTGGATATGGACAGGGATTCTTTTGAGGCAGTGATTAATCTGGAAGGAACTGTTCTTACCTGCAGCTACAAACCTATAGAGGCAAGCCGGGATGTAGTTTTATATCGGGATGACAAAGGAAGCTATCGATATATTTTTAACTGTTCCCATGGCTGCCTGAAAATTGACGATTATTTTTCCTGTATTTATAATTCCGGACAGATCTGGAAATTTGCAGATATGGAAGCGCTGAAGGAAGCAAACAGAATTTTCGGCAGCGGAGAAAAGGACGGGACAAATCTGAAAATCATACAGGAATATATCAATCGTATTCCTCAGGAAAAAATAACGGTAACCGGACTGCAGAGGTGGACAAACTGTAACACCCGCCAGGACTATATGAGAATTAAGAAGGGTTGGATTTAGAAATGAAGTCTTTACAAGAAAGGTTGAAAGTGATCGAAGAACATATTAACGCCGGCAGGATCACAGTTATGATTATCGGACTTGGGAGCGTCGGAACTTATCTGCTGGATTATCTGGTCAGTAAGAATGACCCTGCAGTTCATATTGTGGTCGTGGGCAGAGAATATGAGAAGATGGAGAAAAATGTCAATATTGTAAGAATTGCGGGGCTTATCAGAAATGTGAATAAATCCTGGATTGATATTGAGGCGGGGGTTGACCTTACAGATATCAGTTCTGTTCAGGAAGCGATAAAAAAGTATGCTCCTGATTTTATCGTAAATTCCAGCAGAGCATATCCCGGATTAAAATATGGAAGCATCAGCTGGGAGAATGTTCGTGCTTACGGCATCTGGAGTCCGCTGTCCATCCGGTTTACGAAAAATATTATGGAGGCGTGCGACAGGGCGGATACGGATGGGGTGGTAATCAATACCTCCTACTCAGACGCTGTGATCCCATGGCTGAAAAGCGCAGGCCGGGCATATCCTGACTTTGGCTCCGGCAATCTGAATCATCTGGTTCCCAGAATTAAATTTGCGGCGGGAAAGATGCTCGGGATAGAAGACTTTTGGAATGTGGACGTGATGTTCGCCGCCGGGCACTTCCATGATGTCTGCATCAGTAAGGAAGGGCAGGCAGAGGGCGTGGATTTGCCATTGAAAATATATTACAGAGGAGAAGAAAAGAAGCTGTCTGCAAAGGAAATCTTTGCAGCCTGTAAAATTGCGATGCCGGTGGACGCCCAGAGGAATATGATGAATGCATCCAGCAATTATCAGATTATTGCGGCGGTTATGGATGCGGTTCGTACAAAGCTCAATCAACGGTTATTCATACCGGGGGCATTTGGAAATATCGGCGGATATCCGGTTTTGATTGGGTACAGAGACGGTAATATAGACTGCTGGATTGATGAGTCCGTATTCTGTTTTGAGGAGATGAATCAGGTAAACCGGAAATCCATGGCGCTTGACGGGATAGAGGATATCAGAGACGGCAGATTGTATTATACAGACGGACTGATTTTAAAATGCAAAAAGGCGTTTGGAGCAGAATTACCGAAATATGTGGAGTATGGGGAGATTGAAAAGGTCGCAGGGTTTATTATTGAGAAAATTATAAAGCCGCGGATATAACAGGGAGAGGAAAGAGCATGAAGCCTTTAGTAAGCGTGGTAATGCCGGCATATAACGGAGAAAAATATATTGGAGAGGCGATAGAATCTATTCTGAATCAGACCTACACAGATTTTGAACTTATAATTATAGAGGATAAATCTACAGATCATACATTGCAGGCGATTCAGAAATACAAAGATTCAAGGATTCATTTATATACCAATTCTTATAACAGGGGGATCTCTTATTCAACCAATTTAGGGATCAGTCATAGTAAGGGAAAGTATATTGCTCTGTTAGATGATGACGATCTGGCCTTAAAGAGACGGCTGGAATGGCAGGTTGCATTCATGGAGGAGCATGCTGAGATAGATATTCTGGGCGGCAGAAGCGCAATGATTGATGAAAGCGGGAATTTTATCCGGTATGATAAGGAGCCCATTTATAATTCTAATTATATCAAGGCGAATCTGCTTTTTTACAATAAAAAATTTGCAAACTGTACAACTATGATCCGTAAATCCTTTATAACAGAAAATAATCTGAAATATCAGGATAATTGCCTGGGAATGCAGGACTTTAAGTTTTTTATTGACAGCTCCAAGGTCGGAAGGCTTACGTCAATTGACCGCCTCATTCATCTGAAACGAATCCACAAAGAAGAAGAAACTGTCAGGAGAATGAAAACCTGCGCAGCCCAGAGAGCCGGTTTATATGCTGAATTTCAAAGAGAGTCCATAAGAAAAAGCGGTTTTGTGCTGAGTGAGGAAAACTTACGGGCAATCAATGAGATGATGACCGAAACATCTAAAAAAAGCTATTCCAGAGAAGATGCAGCCCGTTTATTTAAAGCGTTGAAGGAGATGATCCGTCAGGCCAGGGAAATGAATGTTGACTATATTACAGAATTAGAGTATGCGTGCAAAAAGATTCTGGGAGAAAGAATCCTGCCGAGAACTGATATTTTTGACTGGGAGGACGGGAAAGAAGGAGGGAAGCTGTCATCATGCTGATTTCAGTAATTGTTCCTGTATACAATACGAAGGAGTATCTTTCCTTCTGCCTGGAAAGTATTTTAAATCAAACATATAAAAATATTGAAGTAATTGTTGTGGATGACGGCTCTGAGGACGGAAGCCTGGAAATCTGTATGGAGTACGCGGACAGGGATTCCAGAGTTACAGTGATAAAAAACGCCCATCAAGGCGTGGTTTTGGCCAGAAGGTCGGGAGCAGATAAAGCAAAAGGCGAATATTGCATATTTGTGGACAGCGATGACTGGATAGCAGAAAATCTGATAGAGTCCGTACTTGCATTAACGGATGAGGGAAGCGCTGACATCGTAAACTTTAATATCAGAACAGTGGAAGGCAGTAAGGAGACGGAGTGGCTTTATACGGTTCCGGAAGGCGTCTATGGGCCTCAGGATATGGAAGGCGTCTATGGACGGATGATGTTTGATTTTGAAAATGGCCGCCCCGGAATTATACAGTCTTTATGCAGTAAATTGATAAAAACAAAAATATTGCGGGCCAGCATGGAAGCTGTAGACGGAAGAATTACGATGGGAGAGGATGCGGCGATCGTATATAAAGCAATGCTTCTTGCCAAAAAAGCCGCAGTTACAAACAGATGCTTTTATTTTTACAGAGTGCATTCGGGCTCCATGTATCACTCAAAGGATGAAAACATTTTTTTTGAAATGTCCTGTTTTCAGAAATATATGCAGAGCATTTTTTCTGATTACAGTAAAAAATACAAATTAGATGAACAATTAAAGTTTTATCTGATGTCTTTTATCAGAAAGGGAGTGGAGGATCTTTATGGGCTGAAGCTCAGAGATCTGTACCGTATACCGTTTCGGACGTCAGATTTAAAAGGAAAATTTATATTATACGGAGCGGGGAGCGTCGGAAAATCCTATTACAGACAATTAATACAGATTGATTCCGTTAAGCTTGTTTCCTGGATGGATCAGGGGCTTGCGGGGAGGCAGATATACGGTCGTGAAATTGAATCACCGACGGTTCTTAGTTATGCAGAATTTGACATGGTATTGATCGCCGTAAAGGATGGAAAGATTGCGGAGGAAATCAGGAAGCAGTTGTCTGTTCAGATTCCGGATAAAAAAATCTTATGGGGCGCTCCTAAAATCAATTGGTGGGAAAGAGAGCTGGACATATAGAGAAGCCGCAGAAAGGAATGTAAAGCCGATATGAAAAAAGCTGTAATATACGGGATAGGGGAAATTGGAAAGAAATATATCAGCGATTGTATAAGACTGGGGATTACGGAATTGGAACTGGTTGATTCAAACAGTGATTTGCAGGGGACAAACTACCAGGGGATGAAGATACATAGTCCTGCCGATACCGCATGGGAAGAATATGATTTGGTGGTTATTACAGTAAGCGAAAATTACGGAACAGATGTGGAGATATTGAACCGATTACAAACAGTGTATCATGTGCCTGAAGAAAAGATAGCGTTCTGGCGTGAAACGATGCTGTTGTCAGATAAGGAAATATATAATTTAGGAAATATGGTTCCTGAAAAAAAATTAGATGCAGGAATGATTGCAAC
>VSNE01000063.1 GCA_009774155.1 Lachnospiraceae bacterium | reverse complement strand
GTATATAACGTAGGTATTTAGCATCTGCAAAATTTTTATTTCATTTTGCTGATATTTTTTCGGGGAGTTTGCACAAGCGTTATTTTGTAAAGGAGAATTGTTATGATATCAAACCAGATACTCCAAAACACGATCGATGGATTAAAGGGGATCACCAGAATTGATTTATGTGTGGTGGATATAGAAGGACAGATCCTGGCATCGACAGAAAAGCAGCCGGAAAACTGCAGCGAAGAGGTGGCGGCTTTTATTTCATCGCCGGCGGACAGTCAGGTTGTTCACGGTTATCAGTTCTTCAAGGTGTTCGATGAGAATCAGTTGGAATATGTCTTGATTGCAAAAGGCTCCAGTGATGACGTATATATGGTTGGAAAGCTGGCGGCCTTCCAGCTTTCCAGCCTGCTGACGGCTTATAAGGAACGATTTGACAAGGATAATTTTATCAAGAATCTGCTCCTGGATAATTTGCTTCTGGTGGACATATATAATCGTGCAAAAAAGCTGCATATTTCAACGGACGCACGCCGTGTGGTATTTATTATTGAGAGCAGCCGGGAAAAAGTAAACGGCGCGCTGGACAGCGTGCGCAATTACTGCGGCGCTCAGTCCAGGGATTTTATTACTGCGGTGGATGAAAAGAATGTCATAGTTGTTCACGAGCTGGCTCCGAATGAGGGCTATGAAGAGCTGCATAAAGTGGCAGGCGGCATAAAAGATGTGGTGGTTCAGGACGGAGAGGATATCCACGTGGCGCTCGGAACGATTGTCGGAGAGATTAAAGAAGTATCCCGTTCTTATAAGGAGGCCAGAATGGCCCTCGACGTAGGAAGAATTTTCTTCAGTGACAGAGATATTATCGCTTACAGCTCTCTCGGAATCGGACGTCTGATCTATCAGCTTCCGATCCCGCTCTGCAAGATGTTTATCCGGGAGATTTTTGACGGAAGATCACCAGATGATTTTGATGAAGAGACTCTGACAACGATCAACAAGTTTTTTGAGAACAGCCTCAATGTATCCGAGACCTCGCGGCAGCTTTATATTCACAGAAACACTCTGGTCTACCGGCTGGATAAGCTGCAGAAATCCACAGGACTGGATCTGCGTGTATTTGAAGATGCGATTACATTTAAGATTGCTCTCATGGTTGTGAAGTACATGAAGTATATGGAGACTCTGGATTACTAATTTTAACGGGAGGATTTCCATGATAACACTGGAAAATGTTGTAAAGTCTTATCCCAACGGCGTAGGCGCCATCAACGGGATTAGTCTGCATATTGAGCGCGGAGAATTTGTATTTGTGGTGGGAGACAGCGGTTCCGGAAAGTCTACGCTTATTAAGCTGCTGCTGAAGGAGCTGGAGCCTACCGAAGGAGTCATCCGTGTAAACGGGGTGAATCTTCTTCGGATGAAGAAAAGGGCGATTCCGAAATACCGGAGGAAAATAGGCTGTGTGTTTCAGGATTACCGTCTTTTGAAGGACCGTAATGTCTATGAAAATGTTGCATTTGCCCAGAGGGTCATTGTGACGCCCACAAAGGAGATTAAAAAAAATGTGCCGGCGATGCTTTCCCTGGTGGGGCTTGCCGAAAAATACAAATCCTTTCCCAAGCAGTTATCCGGCGGGGAACAGCAAAGAGTTGCCCTGGCCCGCGCTCTGGTAAACAGTCCGGACATTCTGCTGGCTGACGAGCCGACGGGTAATCTGGACCCGAAAACCTCCAGGGAGATTATGAAGCTTCTGGAGGAGATCAATGCCCGCGGAACGACGGTGCTGGTAGTCACCCACGACCAGGATATAGTCAATACTATGAAGAAAAGAGTAATCCGTATGAGGAAGGGAATGATCGTAGGGGACGAAAGGGAAAGCGGGTATATTGGATGAGACTGAGTACGATTGGATACTGCTTTAAGCAGGGATTTAAAAATATATGGAGGAATAAGCTTTTTTCTCTTGCATCCATTGCAACCATGGCTGCATGTATTTTTATGTTTGGGATATTTTTCTGCATTGTACAGAACTTCCAGAACTTTGTAAGGGATGCGGAAGAAGGAGTTGCGGTTACTGTATTTTTTGAAGAGGGCATTTCCGAGCAGGAGATTCTGGAGATCGGCGAGCAGCTTACAAAGCGGAACGAGGTATCCGAGGTGGTCTATGTGTCGTCAGAGGAAGCGTGGAAAAGCTACCAGAGAATTTATTTTAAGGATAATCCGAATCTGGCAGATGCTTTTCTGGAGGATAACCCCCTTGCGAACAGCGCCAATCTGGAGATTTATATGAAGGATATTGCCGAGCAGCAGAATCTGGTGGATTATATCAGTTCTATGGAGCATGTAAGAAAGATTAACCGTTCGGAAGCAGTGGCAGATATTCTGACAGGCTTTAACCGTCTGGTCAGCTATGTATCTGTAGCGATTATCGGGCTTCTGCTGGCGGTAGCTGTGTTCCTGATCAGCAATACGGTTGCTATCGGTATCTCTGTCCGGAAGGAGGAGATTGCCATTATGCGTCTGATTGGGGCGAAAAATTCTTTTATTAAGGCTCCGTTTCTGATTGAAGGAATTGTAATAGGGGCAGTAGGGGCTGCATTGCCGCTCAGTGTTCTGTACTATTTGTATAATCGTCTTGTTCTCTATGTAGCTATGAAGTTTGCTATGCTGACAGGAGTTATGAAATTTATTCAGGTGAACGAGCTGTTCCGTACACTCCTTCCGATTGGTATGGCGCTTGGCATGGGCATTGGTATTTTTGGAAGTATTTTTACCATACAGCGCCATTTGAAGGTATAACCCGAAGCCTCTGCCTTTAAAATTGTATAAATCCTTTGAAATAGGCGCATGAAGAGGCTCATAGAATGAAGGGAAGAGAAGAGGAGGGATAGCAGATGGAAGAGAATAGGAAAAGCCATTCCTTTGGAAAGGGACTGCTCTGCGGAATTCTCATATGTGTGCTGGTCATGGGAGCCAGCGGCTGTACAGCCGCTTATTTTTACCCGCATCTTGGCAGTCTGCAAAAAACGGAGGAGGAACGGCAGATTGATACAAAGATGGAGGAGCTGAACCGCTATATTGATCAGTACTATCTGTTTGATTACGAAGAAGAGGACATAGAAAACGGAATCTACAAAGGACTGATGGCCGGCCTTGGAGATGTCTATACCGGATATTATACGCCGGAGGAATATGCCAGCTTTATGGAAAGCTCCAATGGAAGCTACAGCGGAATCGGAGCGGTCTTAAGCCAGGACTATAAAACCGGTATTATACAGGTGGTGCGGGCATTCGCAGGAAGCCCGGCAGAGGAAGCGGGTCTGAGGACCGGCGATTATCTCTATAAAGTAGAAGGAGAAGAGGTAACCGGGAAGGATCTTTCTTTGGTGGTAACGGATTTAAAAGGAGAGGAAGGAACCGAAGTACACATCAGCATTATGAGGGAGAGAGGCTCTGATGTGATCGATCTGACGCTTGTGCGCAAAAGTATTCAGGTGCCTACCGTGGAGTATGAGCTGCTGGAGGATCAGATTGGATACATTGCTATCTCGGAATTTGATGACGTGACGGATGACCAGTTCCTTGCGGCTTTGGATGACCTGGAGGCCCGGGGCATGGAGAAGCTGATTATTGACTTGAGAAACAACGGGGGCGGACTGGTTGACGTAACCTGCACAATTCTGGATTACCTGCTTCCGGAGGGATTGATTGTATATACGGAGGATAAAAATGGGGAACGGGATGAAATCTTTTCTGATGAAAACTGCTTCAAGGGTCAGATGGCGGTTCTCGTAAACGGAAACAGCGCCAGTGCATCGGAGATTTTTGCAGGCGCTGTCAAGGACTACGGCGTGGGGACATTGATTGGGACACAGACCTTCGGAAAGGGCATCGTACAGAGTCTGTTTCCGCTGAGCGATGGTTCCGCAGTGAAAATTACGGTTTCCCGGTACTATACGCCTGCAGGAAATAATATTCACGGGGTAGGAATTACACCTGATATTATTCTGGAATATGACGAGAATGCAGAAAAGGATAACCAGCTTCAGAGAGCAATAGAAGTGCTAAGCGATTAGCGCTTCTTTTCTCTTTTTTGAAGTTTTCCTTTATTTGGGGGAGCAACTTTGCTATAATAGACGGATAAAAGGAGGCTGACAGATGAATTACAGTAAAAAAGGCACCTCCAGAAAGAAAAAAAGCCTGAAATCAAAGAGTACCATGATGGGAAAGAAAATAGGCGTTGTCTTTCTGAAGACGCTTCTGGTGCTGGTAATTGCTTTAGGAGTCGCAGGTCTCTGCGGTGCAATCGGTATTATAAAGGGTGTTATAGAGAACGCTCCTAGCATTACAAGCGCAAGTGTTCTTCCGCGCGGATATAAGTCTACCGTATATGATGTGGAAGGCAATAAAACCGCAGAGCTGGTTGCAGAGGGCACCAATCGTACTTATGTGAAAATTGAAAATATTCCGAAGCACGTGCAGCATGCATTTATAGCTATTGAAGATGAACGTTTTTATGAACACAATGGAATCGATGTGAGGGGCATTATCCGCGCGGGGGTGAAAGGCATTGCCAGCGGCTTTAAAAAGACCGAGGGCGCCAGTACAATTACCCAGCAGCTCCTTAAAAACAATGTGTTTGATTTTATGTCTGAGAGCACGATGAAGGATAGAGTGGAGCGTAAGCTTCAGGAGCAGTATCTGGCAGTGAAGCTGGAAGAGGTTATGAGCAAGGATCAGATACTGGAGAGCTATCTGAATACGATTAATCTGGGTCAGAACTGCCTTGGCGTTCAGGCGGCTGCAAACCGGTATTTTGGAAAGACCGTCAGCGAGCTGACGATCTCGGAGGCGGCTGTGCTTGCAGCTATTACAAAGAGTCCGTCGGCAAACAATCCAATCAGTCATCCGAAGGATAATGCAGAGCGGCGGTCGCTTGTGCTCCAATATATGCTGGAGCAGGAATATATTTCTCAGAGAGAGTATGAAAGCGCTCTTGCAGATGATGTCTATTCCAGAATCGAAGAGCATAATGAAGAAAACGAATCAACCAGTACCATATATTCTTATTTTGTGGATGAAGTCACGGATCAGGTAAAAAATGATCTGGTGCAGAAGGCCGGTTATTCGGAGACGCAGGCGCACAATGCTCTTTACAGCGGAGGCCTGAAGATCTATACCACACAGAATCCGAAGATTCAGCGGATTTTGGACGAAGAGTTTGCGAACCCGGATAACTTTCCGGCAGAATCCAGGGTAGGGCTGGAATGGGCGCTGACGGTTGTGGATAAGGATGGGACACAGACGAACTACAGCCAGGAAATGATGACCGCTTATTTTAAACAGACAGATGAAAGCTTTGAACTGTTGTTTGACGACGAAGCATCCGCCCAGGCAGCAATTGATGAATATGTAAGTACGCTTGGTATTACAGATGACGATACGGTATACGAGAGCAGTCAGATGACGATTCAGCCCCAGGCATCCATGGTTATTATGGATCAGAGTACGGGTGAAGTGGCGGCTATGATCGGAGGTCGGGGGGAGAAGAACGCAAGCAGGACGCTGAACCGTGCGTCGGGTACGTTCCGTCAGCCTGGTTCCACCTTTAAGATTCTGGCTGCCTATGCGCCGGCCTTTGAGGAGCTTGGGTACGGTCCTGGCACGGTACAGTATGACGGCCCGTTCGCATATACGGAAAATGGAAGAATCGGCCGTCTGGTAAATAACTGGGATAAAAATACCAGATACCGCGGCTGGACGACTCTGAGGGAAGGAATCACCCGCTCCATGAATATTATGGCAGTTAAGACAATCACGGACGTGACGCCGGCAGTGGCAGTTGACTATCTGCTTCGTTTTGGATTTACGTCTCTTGTGCTGGATGGAGCGAATAATGATTATGTACAGTCTATAGCTCTCGGAGGACTGACAACAGGTGTGTCGAATCTGGAGCTGACGGCAGCTTATGCGGCGGTTGCAAACGGCGGAACCTATATTAAGCCCCGGATGTATACAAAGGTAGTGGATAATGACGGGAATGTGATCCTGAACAACTGGCCGGATGAGACGGATGTAATCTCAGAACAAAACGCATGGCTTTTGATTGACTGCATGAAGGATGTTGTCAACGGCGCAGGCGGCACCGGCGGCCCTGCCAGAATCAGCGGCATGACGACAGCCGGCAAGACGGGTACCACGTCGGCCAATAAGGATGTCTGGTTTGAGGGAATGACGCCATATTACACGGCGGGTATCTGGGTTGGATATGACAATAATCACAAGCTGAACAGCTCGGAGACTAATTTCCATAAAAAGCTGTGGAGCACGGTCATGACACGTGTCCATGAAGGCCTGGAAAATAAGGACTTTACAAAGCCTTCGTCAGGAATCGTACAATGTGTCATCTGTACGAAATCAGGAAAGCTGGGAGTCGGAGGACTTTGTGACAGTGACGGCCGATCGGGAATTGTCCGTAATGAATATTTTGTGGAAGGAAAGCAGCCGAAGGAAGTATGCGATAAACATGTGGCTGTCAGCATCTGTGTGGATACGGGGCTTCTGGCTACAACGATGTGTCCGAACCGGGTGCCCCAGGCGAAGGTTCTTCTTCCTGACATGCAGTCGGGCGTGGCAGAAGCTGTGACACTGGATACGGCATATGGTCTTAGCTCCAATCTGGCATCCGGAACCTGTACGCTTCATACAGGCGGAGTCTATGTTCCGAGTGAATATGAAATGTCGGGCAGTATGCCCTCCGTGCCTCCGGCACCTGATCCGGGAGCGGACCCGAATGCGGGAGCAGATCCCAATGCGGGGGCAGATCCGAATGCGGGAGTGGACCCCAACGCCGGAGCGGACCCGAATGCAGGGATAGATCCCAATGCGGGGGTTCCTCAGGCGGGCGCGGAATAACAAGAATATAAAGAATAAAAAGGGACTGCCTTAAATAAAATCAGGCAGTCCCTTTTGGCGTATCTAATCATTCAAAGTTTTGGACGGCAGTCCCTCATGCAGTTCTGTCATAAAATAATTCCAGATACTGACCGGATAAGTGGAACCGGCCAGAGCGCTGACGCCTCTCGGGGAATCAAAGCCTACCCAGACTCCGGTAGTATAGTAGGCAGAGTAGCCGACAAACCAGCCGTCGATATTATCATTTGTAGTGCCGGTTTTGCCGGCGCATGGCATATTCGGGATGCCTTTTCCTCTGGCAGTACCCCGTGTCAGGACACCCTCCAGGATGTTGGTCATTTCCCGTGCGGCAGATACCTGATATACCTGATGCTCGTTCCGCTCCGGCATGGCGACAATATTGCCGCTCATATCGGTAATCATAGTGATGCAGGTGGGCAGGCGGTAAACTCCCTCATTGGCAACTGTTGCATATCCGGCTGTCATCTCCAGTGAGCTGGCTCCCTTTGTCAATCCTCCAAGCGCGGCTGACAGTGTATAGTCTGCTTCTACAATAGAAGAAAAGTTCATATCCAGCAGATAAGGAAGCCCTTCCTTCGGGGTGAGTTCCCGAAACAGTTTGTAGGCTACCGTATTTTTGGACTGCTCCACAGCGGTCCGAAGGGAGATTGACCCGGAATAGTTTCCGCTGGAATTGGAGGGCCCGTCCTCCTCCTTGGAATCAATCACCGTGGAGGAAGCAGAGTATCCGCGTTCCAGCAAAGGCGTGTAGACGAGCAGAGGCTTGATGGAACTTCCGGGCTGACGGAAGCTCATATAGGCCCGGTTGTAGTCTGTGGAAATCCCTTCCTGCGTCCGGCCGCCGACGATAGCGGTGACGAGGCCGGTACTGTTGTCGATGCACACTGCAGAGGACTGCAGGGCATAGGTTCCGTTGCTGTTCAGTGTGTTGTAATCTGAAAGCTGTTCGTCAATCGTATTCTGGAGCAGCTCCTGAGAGTCCATATCAATGGAGGTATAGACACGGTATCCTTCCGTATAAAGGTCTTTGCGGCAGGTATCATAATCCTTTCCGGTCGCCTCTATCAGGGCCTGGGTAGCACACTCATAAATATAGGTATGCGCCCATGTGCGCGTGAACGAGGCTTTCGTGTGATGAAGTGTGATATCCTCGTTTTTTGCATGATCGCATTCTATTTCGCTGATGGACCCGGCCTTATACATATTATCCAGCATCAAGTCCCGGCGTTTCAGCGTATTTTCTTTGTGGAGCAGCGGGTCATAGCTGCCGGGGCTGTTTGGGATGGCGCATAAGAATGCGATCTCTGAGAGACTTAGCTCCGATACATCTTTGCTGAAATATCCCTGGCTTGCCGCCTGGATTCCATGATAGCCGTTGGAAAAATAGATGTTATTGATATAAAATTCCAGAATTTCATCTTTTGAGTATTTTTTTTCCAGTGCCATGGCGATGAAGATCTCCTCCACCTTCCGTTCCCACTTGACAGTATGTGTTAAATAAATATTTCTTGCCAACTGCTGGGTAATGGTACTGCCTCCCTGAGTAATACTGTTTTTGGAAATCAGGGACTGGGCGGCCCGGAGGATGGCAAAGGGATCAAAGCCCTTGTGCTTGTAAAAGCGCTTGTCCTCCGTATTGACAAAGGCTTGTTTTACCTTTTCCGGGATCTGGTCGGCGGTCAGATAGACAATATTACGTTCATTTCTAAGAAGTGCAATCAGGTTGCCGTCTGTGTCATAGACCTCGCCGGACTGATCTGTCTGGAAGTCCTGTCTGGAGGACTTTTCCATTACAGCCTGCGCTTCTTTATGAAGCTGTATAACAGTCTGTATATAACCGGTCTGATAGAAAAGAAAACAGACTCCCAGCAGGATGCAGAGCATGGTAAGCTGGGTCAGGTGAAAGAAAAAGCTTCCCATGTCCTTTTTTTTCTTTTTTCTTCTTTCTTTTTTTCTCTTCCTGTTTACTGATTTTTGTTCTGGTGATCCGCTCATGGCTTCTCCTTCATGATATTAGAAATCATGGCCGCAGCGGGGAAATTGCTGCCAATGGCCGATATGCCCCTATCATACATCAAAATACAGGACAATGCAAATTTTGCTTTCCGAAAAGAAGAAAGTATTGTATACTGGCAGGACAGGATGATGTTGGAAGCAGTATGGAGGAATTTAATGTGAACGATTATGATATAGAGGAGACACAGAGAAGAGCGCGGAGGGAGAGGAGAAGAGATGAGCTGCACCGGCGGCAGAGGCGCAAAGCGCGGCAGAGAAGGATTCTGGCTTTAAGCTGCGCCGGAATTTGTATGATTCTTTTGCTGGCGGCAGGATTCAGATTTTTAATCGGAAAGTCCGATCCGGAGGAGGAGACGGCAAAGCTTCCGCTGTCCCGGGAATATTCGGATAAGGAGACTCCCCCTGATACCGGGACAGAGGCAATGCCGGAACAGGACGAATCTTCGGAAGAAGAGACGGCAGAGGAAGAGGAGGAGCCAAAATCAGATCCAGAGAAGGAACAGAAAATTCCGTTTGCCGATGGCTATACGGCAGAGGCTACGGAGGATACGGCAGAGGTGGACGAGGAATCTGCACTGAGCGCCCACGCGCTTCTGATTGATTTGGATAATAGTACAATTGTGGCGCAAAGAGGAGTGTATGATCGGATTAATCCGGCATCCATGACCAAGATTCTGACCGTACTTGTGGCAGCAGAGCATATTACGGATTTGGAGGATACCTTTACCATTACCAGGAGTATTACGGATTACAGCTACCGGAATGACTGTAGCGCCGCCGGCTTTGACGAGGGAGAGACGGTCACGGTAAAGGATCTTATGTATGGAACCATTCTGCCGTCGGGAGCTGATGCGGCAGCCGGGCTGGCATATTATGTATCAGGGTCCCTGGAAGGCTTTATGGAACTGATGAATCAGAAGATTTCTGAGCTGGGACTGTCGGATACCGCACATTTTACCAATTGTGTGGGTCTCTATGATGAAAATCATTACTGCACGATCTATGATATGGCGATTATGCTAAAGGCGGCGGTGGAAAATGACCTGTGCCGGGAAGTATTATCGGCACATATTTATACCACATCATCTACAGAACAGCACCCGGAGGGCATAGAGCTTTCCAACTGGTTTCTGCGTCGGATTGAGGACAAGGAGACAAACGGGGAGGTGGTCTGCGCCAAGACAGGCTTTGTGGCACAGTCCGGGAACTGTGCAGCCAGCTATGCGGTTTCCGGCAACGGAAAACACTATATCTGTGTGACGGCGGATACTTACAGCAGCTGGCGGTGCATCTACGATCATGTGGGGATTTATCAGAAGTATACGGAATAGAAATACAGCATTAAAAAAGTGCAGAACAGACGTTTGATTTTGTTCTGTACTTTTTTTACGGGGTCTGTTATAATAGGGCATGGACTATAAACAGAATCTGTTTCTCCGGATAACGGATGATTTCAAATTATAAGCCCCATACAAGCCCACCGGCGACCAGCCGCAGGCCATAGAAGCCCTGGTCAAAGGGTTTAAAGAGGGCAATCAATTCCAGACTTTACTGGGGGTTACGGGTTCCGGCAAGACATTTACGATGGCAAATGTCATTCAGAAATTGCAGAAGCCGACGCTGGTAATCGCCCATAATAAGACGTTGGCGGCGCAGCTTTATGGAGAATTCAAGGAGATGTTCCCTGAAAATTCGGTGGAGTATTTTGTCTCCTAATTTGGGGACAGGGTGAAAAACGCATTATTTCGTGCTATTTGGTGCTGATTGTACCGTGTTTTGTGGACAAGATAGGGGATTATGATGAAATAACACTAGGCGGACGGGTGGGGTTTGTGACCTGGATTCGTGTAATGGACTATATAACACCGTATGGATAAGAGCTATTATTTTTATGGAAGAATATGTTATAATTTGAAGAGGTGGGTATCTATGCAGGAGCATGAGATTATATTATATCAGTTAGAGGATACAAATGTTTATGTGAATGTCATTTTTAAAGAAGAGACATTTTGGATGACGCAAAGAGCAATAGCAGAATTATTTGATTGTACAGCAGATAATATT
>VSNE01000062.1 GCA_009774155.1 Lachnospiraceae bacterium | reverse complement strand
GCCTGTATCTGTTTCAATACAAACATTTGGCACGGGAACACTTTCAGATGAACAAATATTAAGTCTGATACAGGAAAATTTTGATTTGCGTCCATCTTCAATTATTGAAGAATTGAATTTGAGGCAGCCTATTTATAAGCAGACAGCTGCATATGGGCATTTTGGGCGAAGTGAGTTACAGCTTCCCTGGGAACAAACAAATAAGGTTACATTACTTCGTAACTCAATCAAACAACAAGCATAAAGAAAGGAGAAATGATTTATGCATTACACAGGAACTATTTGGAGACCGCCTTATGAGGCTTACAGCGCACTGGTACAGGTAACAGCAGGATGTACTCATCACAAATGCAAATTCTGCACTCTTTATGAAGATGTACCTTTCAAATTCCGTATGTCCCCCCTGTCAGAGGTGGAAGCAGATTTAAAGGAAAGCAGCCGGTATTACCCAAATGAAAAGAGAGTTTTCTTTACAGGCGCAAATCCGTTTGTACTCAGCTTTGATAAACTTAAGACTTTGGCGGGGCTGGTAAAGAAATACTATCCGAATAATCAGTCTATCGGATGCTTTGCCCGGATTACTGACATCACACCGAAAACCACGGAACAATTAAAGGAACTTAGGGAACTCGGTTATAACAGCATTACTATTGGCGTAGAGGCGGGCGATGAAGAATCACTGTCGTTCATGCACAAGGGTTTTGGAGTAAAGGAAGTCATCTCAGAATGCAAAAGGCTGGATGAAGTAGGCATGGACTACAATTTCTTTTATCTTGCAGGAATTTATGGAGCAGATCGTGGTGAGATTGGTGCTAAAAACACTGCTGAAGTATTTAATCAGCTCCATCCGAGGATTATCGTTTCTTCTATGCTGACAATTTATCCAACCTCTGAACTTTATGAAGAAATCCAAAAAGGGAACTGGTCAGAAGAAACAGAAATTGAAAAGCTGTATGAACTCAAGACCCTGATTCAAAACTTGGATATTGAAACTTATTTTGCAACAATGGGAGCGTCAAACTGTATCAATGTACAGGGACATCTGCCGAAAGACAAACAGAAAATGATAAAGTGGCTGGATGAGGTCATAAACTCAGTAGATGAGAAAGAACTCCGAAGATATCGTGAAAACCTGCGGCATCTGTAAAGGAGACACAAATATGATACAGGATATATTTCCTTACCAATTAAAAAATGCTTTTTGCGATTCAGTTCCTGTATTAGATGATTGCCTCTTCTCTTTTCTTGACGGGAAAGTCCTTTTGAAAAATAAACCCGATGGAAGAAAAGGACTCCCGTCATTTAAAGATTTGAATCTGGAGATTGAAACCATAAACAATCTTACCTTATTTCTATTTACTGTAGATGATGTGCCTGTTTATTTGTTTCAGCCTAAAAATATTAATTTGGCTATGTCGGATCATCTGCAGTATTGTCCAGTTTCAGATTTATCGGATGTTTTCCCCAAATGGGCATATTTTGCAGGAATTACCGCTTTGCATTTGGAACACTGGTATTCTAACAACGTTTATTGCGGTAAATGTAGTTCGAGTATGACTAAGGCACAAAAACAAAGAGCCTTAATTTGTCAAAATTGTGGACACACAATTTATCCAAGTATTGCACCTGTAGTTATGGTTGCTGTAGTTAATGAGGACAAGCTTCTTTTGACAAAATACTCCGATAGGTTTCTTCCACAATGGGTGCTTATATCAGGATTTGTTGAGATTGGAGAAACTTTGGAAGAGGCAGCAAAAAGAGAGGTGTTTGAAGAAACAGGTGTTCATATCAAGAATTTAAAGTATTTTGGAAGTCAGCCGTGGGGCTTTTCAGATTCAATTATCGTTGGATACATAGCTGATTTGGATGGATCAGATGAGATTAATATTGATACCAAAGAGCTGGCAGCAGCAGCGTGGCATCGACGTTCTAACCTGCCTAAAGAACTTGCAGATAGCAGTATTGCTTATGAAATGATGGAAGCCTTGCGGATTGGCAGTTAAGGAGGAAAAATGGGCATATACACAGCGGAAATAAAGAGCAATAAGGAAATTGCTCTGAATATTTTCAAAATGGAAGTTGAGGCGGCAGACATTGCTGGTATTGTAAAGCCGGGACAATTTATTCAGATTTATCCGCCAAGCGAAAAAAATATGCTTGCCCGTCCGTTCAGTGTATCTTCTGTTTCTAATGAAGGTGTGACCATTGTATACAGAATCGTTGGTATAGGAACAAAACTACTTTCAAACTTGCGTCAAAACGATTTCGTTCAAATAATGGGTCCATTAGGAAATGGATTTACTCTGTCCGATAATGATGCAGGCAATCTTGTAATTGGCGGTGGTTTAGGAATACCGCCACTGTTAGAACTATCAAAAAGGCTTCAAGGAAAAACGGAGGTTTTACTTGGATATTCTGATGAGCCATTTATGGTTGAAGATTTTCAAAAATTAAATTTGCCTGTCAGAATATCAACCATAACAGGAAAAGTTGGATTTCATGGAAATGTTTTAGAATTACTGAAAAGTATGAATCCTTCAGTTGGTCAGATATTTGCTTGTGGTCCCCGTCCAATGTTAAAGTCAGTGTCGGAATGGGCAAAAAAGCATGGTATTCCTATTCAAGTTTCTATGGAAGAACGTATGGCTTGCGGCATAGGAGCTTGTCTTGGCTGCGGAATAAAAATCCAAAGGCAAGGCGAAAATGACTGGAAATATATGAGAGTATGTAAGGACGGTCCTGTTTTTTTAGGAGAGGAGGTTGTTTGGGATGGATAGCGGACTAGAAACGGTAATCGCCGGTGTAGCATTGAAGAATCCTGTAGTGACAGCATCAGGCACTTTTGGATCTGAGCGCGAATATGGTGAGTTTATTGATTTAAACCGCTTAGGTGCGATTACTGTCAAAGGTGTTTCGGATACAGAGTGGAAAGGTAACCCTGTTCCCAGAATTGCCGAAACAAAAAGTGGCATTTTAAATTCTATAGGACTTCAAAATCCGGGGGCAGAACACTTTATAAATGATGAACTCCCTTTTTTAAGGCAATTTGATACAAAGGTTATTGTGAATATATGCGGTCATACTTTAACGCAGTATTGCTCAGTTGCTGAAAAATTTGCGGATTCTGATGTTGACTTAATTGAACTTAATATCTCCTGTCCAAATGTTGAATATGGCGGATTAAGTTTTGGAACAGATCCTCATATTGTTGAGCGTGTGGTAAAAGCTGTCCGGAATTATGTTCGGCAGCCATTAATTGTAAAGCTGTCTCCAGAAGTTAGTGACATATCGGAAATTGCAAAAGCAGCTGTATCGGGAGGAGCAGACGGTCTTTCTTTAATTAATACTTTAAAGGGAATGAAGATAGACATTCGTAAACGTAAGGCAGTACTTGCCAATAAAATAGGCGGTTATTCTGGTTCAGGAATTATGCCGGTGGCATTGCGTATGGTTTACGAAGTTTGTAACAGCGTAGATGTGCCAGTAATAGGAATGGGTGGCATTTCCACTTTTGAAGATGCATTAGAGTTTATTATGGCAGGGGCAACTGCAGTTGCCGTTGGAACTGCGAATTTTTATAATCCTTATGCTACTGTGGAAATCATAAACGGGATACAAAAATATATGAAAGAAAATCAAATATGTTCTTTGGATGAAATCAGGGGATGTATTGATTGATGTTTACAAACTTTTCTAAGGAGTGATTACTTAGTGTCACATACAAAAGATAATATTATTCATTTGGTTCGAGATAATGGTATTAAATTCATACGAATGCAATTTACGGACGTATTCGGTCAACTGAAAAATGTAACCATTACAGATAACCAACTTGAAAAAGCTCTTGATAACCAACTGATGTTTGATGGATCATCAATAGAGGGTTTTACGAGAATCAATGAGTCCGATCAATATTTACATCCTGATTTAGACTCTTTCTTAATTTTTCCGTGGCAATCAGAAGAAGGAAAAATTGCACGGTTAATATGTGATATTTATCAGCCTGATGGTGCTCCTTTTTTGGGAGCGCCGAGGGGTGTGCTGCGCAGAGCTTTAAACAAAGCAAAAGACATGGGCTTCACTGCATTTAATATTGGTCCGGAGTGTGAGTTTTTCCTGTTTAAGATGGATGAATATGGTAAGCCGACGACTTCAACAAATGATGAGGCAGGATATTTTGACTTAGGACCGTTAGATCAGGGAGAAAAAGTACGTCGAAACATTTGTCTTGCTTTGGAGCAGATGAAGTTTGATGTTGAAGCTTCACACCATGAAGTAGCAGCAGGTCAGCATGAAATAGATTTTAAGTATTCAGATGCCTTAGATAGTGCTGATAAAATTATGACCTTTAAGTTGGCAGTCAAAATCATGGCACAGAGGGCTGGTCTTCATGCAACTTTCATGCCTAAGCCTTTATTTGGAAAAGCCGGTTCAGGAATGCATATTAATATGTCTCTTTTTAAAGGTGAAAAAAATATGTTTTACGATGAAAATGATAAGCGGGGTCTTTCTAAAGAAGCATACAGCTTTATGGCTGGAATCCTAAAACATATTGATGGAATCACAGCCATAACAAATCCTTTAGTTAATTCTTATAAACGTTTAGTTCCGGGATATGAAGCACCCTGTTATATCGCTTGGTCAACCGTTAACCGTTCTGCCCTAATCCGTATACCTGCCGCACGGGGTAATTCAACCAGAATAGAATTGCGTTCCCCGGATTCTGCTTGCAATCCGTATTTGGCATTGGCAGTATGTTTAGCCGCTGGGTTAGACGGTATCGAGAAGGGATTGGTGCCGCCGCAAGAAATTACAAAAGATATTTTTGCAATGAGCAGAGAAGAACATAAGACTTATGGAATAAAGGAACTTCCATCCTCATTAGCAGAGGCACTTTCGGCATTAGAAGCGGATGATTTTTTGTGTAATGTACTCGGAACTCATATTATGAGAAGCTACATTACGGGCAAACGGAAAGAATGGTACGAATATTGTACAAGGGTAAGCAGCTGGGAAATTGACAGGTATTTAGTGAACTATTAGATGTATTATGCTTTTTGGCAGTTAAAGGAAAGGCTTGGGCAACACTCAAAAACAATAAAAGAAAGGGGCGTGATTATTTTAGGACGAATATTAGTGCTTGAATTTGCGGATCAAGATTCTTCGGTTTTTGAGGAAATAATGGGAGTAATCAAGTCTCATTCTGGATTTGAAGCCTACAAATTCAATGATGTTCAGATTTTATCTGTTTCAGAACTCAACTTTTATCCAGCACAAAAAAAGGTATACTACGATGCTATGGAAATTGCTTTAACGGTAAAGGAATTTGATATATTTTATCTATTAGCGGCGAACAAAGGACACACCCTTACATATGACCAGATATATTATAAAGTGTGGGATGAAGAATCTATCGGCAATGAAAAGAATGCTGTCAAATGCCATATACGCAATCTTAGGGAAAAACTGTATACAGTTATGTCAAAACCTCAATTTAAGATTAAATGCATCCGTGAGGTTGGATACTGTTTTGAAGATGATTCTTAATAATAACAATAGGCAACAGCGGTTAATTATCAAACCGCTGTTTTTTTACTATTTGTGTGTCGAAACTTGCGATTTCCTACACCATTCCTACTCCGTGTCTACACTTTCACTACCTTTTAAAATTGTACAATTTTATTAACAGGCTGCCAGGGGGAAAGTGAAAGTAAATGCTGTACATCCCCAGAAAGGGGATACAATGAATACAATCAGAGCAGGAACAGGCTATCTGCCATCGATAGTAAAAATAAAATTTATTGATATACATACCGCAGTCTTTGATGGGATTGCGGTATTTTTTCATTCGACACACTTCTTTTTATCTCCTATACATTCCCGAAAATCCAATCATATTTTTAATGAAAGCACATCTGCTTTATGGCGGGTGCGCTTTTTCTTTATCATAAAAAGTCTGTTTTTGACATTTTATTGTTCTCGTGCGCCTCCTTTCAGTCTTGAGTTTTTAGATTTTAAAAATTTCAAGACTGGAGGAAATCAGAATGAAAATTAAATATGAGTTTGCAGACGGAACGGTGTCAGAGGTCGAGGTGGAGGAATATATCGGTGCTGTCATTATTGAATCCAGGCGCAAAGAGGACAACCTTTCACGTAAGGAACGCTATCACTGTTATTCCGTGGACTCAGCACAGTTTGAGGGCATGGACTTTGCAGATGGAGGGACACCTGAAACAGCTATGGAACAGAAACTGGAATGTGAGCGTACTGCCCGTGCATTGGACAGCCTGTCAGAGGTGCAGCGAAGGAGACTCTTAATGCTTGCAGACGGGTTTTCCATAAGGGAAATTGCAAGGCAGGAGAATGTACAGCACCGTGCAGTTGTTAAGTCAATTGAAAGTGCAAAGAAAATTTTTAAGAAAAATTTTTAAATATGGGTATCCAAAAGGGCGTCCAAATCTCCGTATAGTGAGAGGCAGTTTTAACACGCCTTTCAGAAAGGGGTGGATTATGGACCACACATTAAGGATCAGTGTTTCAAAGAAGCCGGCTGCCGGCGGGATCGTGAGTTGCCGCCATATCTCCGTGAGGGAGCGTTTCCTGCGCTTCCTCCTGGGGGATAAGCAGCAGCTTACGGTGATCGTGCCGGGTGATTCTGTCAGGGAGCTGGCTATCAGCGAAGTAAAGGAAGGAGGGACTGTACATGGGCAAAGTGAAGTTACTGCTTGATGTTATAGGGGACCTGCGTTCCCTGGCCGACAGCCTGCAGGCGGTTGCGGATGCAGTGGTGGACAATGGTGCAGCAGAGGCAGAGCTGACGACCACAAAGGAGCCGGAAAAGGCGGGCAGAGGTGGCAAGACGGCTGCAAAGAACACAGGGAAGAAAGATGCGAAGGCTGCAAAGCAAGAGCCAGAGGAGAAGCCTCTGACGCTTGAGGAAGTCCGTGCGGTGCTGGCGGAAAAATCCCGTGCGGGACACACAGCAGAGGTAAAAGAGCTGCTGAATAAGCATGGTGCAGATAAGCTGTCAGAGATCGATCCGGCGGAATACCCTGCACTGCTGGCGGAAGCGGAGGTGCTTTGATGGGAAAACACGCTTTATTATCTGCATCCTCAAGCCACCGCTGGCTTGCCTGCCCGCCGTCTGCAAGGCTGTGCGAAAATTACGAGGATACGGGCAGTGAATACGCACAGCAGGGTACGGACGCCCACAGCCTGTGCGAACACAAATTGAAGCTGGCGCTTAGCATGGAAAACACGGACCCAACGGAGAGCCTTTCTTTTTACGATGAGGAAATGGAGGAATGTGCCTGCGGCTATGCCGAGTATGTCCTCTCACTGGTGGAGGAAGCAAAGAAAAACTGCAAAGACCCTGTCGTGCTGATCGAACAGAAACTGGATTTTTCCCGTTTTGTAAAAGACGGTTTTGGAACAGGCGACTGTGTGGTTATTGCAGATGGGACGCTCTACATCATTGATTACAAGCATGGCAAGGGCGTGGAGGTTTCTGCTGCAGAGAATCCGCAGATGATGCTGTATGCCCTGGGTGCCTTGGAGCTGTTTGACGGCATCTATGACATTGACACTGTCCGCATGGCGATCTACCAGCCGCGCCGGGAGAATGTCAGCGTGTGCGTGATGACAAAGGATGACCTTCTCCAGTGGGCGTACAACGATCTGATGGCAAAAGCGAAGCTGGCTTATGATGGTGAGGGGGAATTTAACGCAGGCGAACACTGCAGGTTCTGTAAGGCAAAAGCGGTCTGCAGGAAACGTGCGGAATATAACCTGGAGCTTGCGAAATATGACTTCGAGATGCCTGCCACGCTGGAAGATGATGAGATCGCAGCAATTCTCATAAAAGCGGATGAGCTGGCGGCATGGGCGGCGGATGTGAAGGAATTTGCGTTACAGCAGGCTTTAAGCGGTGTCAAGTATGACGGCTTTAAAATCGTGGAAGGCCGTTCCAACCGTAAGTATACCGATGAAAACGCCGTTGCAGATACCGTGAAAAAGGCAGGCTACGACCCATACGAGCCGAAGCTCCTCGGCATCACTGCTATGGAAAAACTGCTCGGCAAAAAGAAGTTTGCGGACATTTTAAACGGACTTGTGGAAAAGCCGCAGGGCAAGCCTGCGTTAGTCCCGGAGAGCGACAAGCGTCCGGAGATGAACACGGCGGTTGAAGATTTCAAAGAAAATTAGGAGGAAAACCATATGTCAAACACAGTTACAAACCCAACAAAAGTAATCACGGGACCCGATCCCCGATGGAGCTACTCCAATGCCTGGGAAGCCAAATCAATAAACGGCGGCACACCGAAGTTTTCCGTGTCGCTCATTATCCCGAAGTCGGATAAAAAGACCATTGCAAAGATTAAGGCGGCCATCGAGGCGGCGTACCGTGAAGGTGAATCCAAACTCAAGGGGAACGGCAGGAGCGTCCCTGCACTGTCCGTCCTTAAAACCCCGCTCCGTGACGGCGATACGGAACGCCCGGATGATGAAGCTTATGCAGATTCTTATTTCGTTAATGCCAACAGTTCCACTGCTCCGGGCATTGTGGATGCAGACAGACAGCCGATCATAGACCATTCGGAGGTTTACAGCGGTGTATATGGCAGGGCGAGTATCAATTTTTATGCATTTAATTCTAACGGAAATAAGGGAATCGCCTGCGGCCTGAACAACCTGCAGAAGATCCGTGACGGCGAGCCTTTGGGCGGCAAGTCCCGTGCAGAGGATGATTTCGCAGATGAGGATGAAGAGGACTTCCTGTCTTAACAGCATAACAGGGAAATACAGCCACGGGGTGGCGGGCATTCTGCCTGCCGCCCTTAAGGCAGTGAAAGGAGCTGGTGGAATTGAAAACTTTATCACTGGACTTGGAAACATTCTCGGATGTGGATTTATCCAAATGCGGGGTTTATAAATATGCTTCCTCCCCCACTTTTGAAATTTTGCTTTTCGGGTATTCGGTTGACGGCGGAGATGTACAGGTGGTCGACCTTGCCTGTGGGGAACAAATCCCTGCGGATATTTTAAAGGCACTGGAAGATGAAAGCGTGATGAAATGGGCATATAACGCACAGTTTGAAAGGATCTGTCTGTCAAGGTTTCTTGGATTTCCTGTCGGGAGTTACCTTGACCCGTCATCATGGCACTGTTCTATGGTCTGGGCTGCCACGCTTGGGCTTCCCATGTCTCTGGAAAATGTAGGCGCTGTGCTTGGGCTGGAAAAACAGAAACTGACGGAAGGCAAAGATTTGATTAGATACTTCTGTGTTCCCTGCAAACCGACTAAAGCAAACGGTGGCAGGGTGAGAAACTTGCCGGAACATGATATGGAGAAATGGCAGAGGTTTAAGGCATACAACCTCCGTGATGTGGAGGCGGAAATGCAGATACAGCAGAGGCTTGTTAAATTCCCTGTGCCTGATTTCGTGTGGGAGGAATACCGCCAGGACCAGGAAATAAACGACCGTGGGATTGGTGTTGACATGGATATGGTCAGACAGGCGATCATTATGGACGGACGTTCCAAAGCGGAACTGTCGGCTGCCATGCAGGAACTGACGGAACTTGATAATCCAAACTCGGTACAGCAGATGAAACAGTGGCTTGCACAGAACGGTCTGGAAACAGATTCTCTTGATAAAAAAGCTGTGGCAGGTCTGCTGAAAGAAGTACCGGAGCCTTTGAAAATTGTACTTGAACTTCGGCAGCAGCTCGCCAGGTCTTCCGTGAAGAAATACCAAGCGATGGAAAATGCTGTGTGTGCGGACAGCCGTGCGCACGGGATGTTTAAATTCTATGGCGCTAATAGAACCGGCCGATACAGTGGAAAAATTATTCAATTGCAAAATCTGCCTCAGAACCATATCCCTGATCTGGCACAGGCACGGGAGCTTGTGAAATGCGGCGATTATGACGCTCTTTCCGTGCTTTATGAAGATATCCCAGATACGCTCTCGCAGCTTATCCGCACCGCTTTTGTGCCGCAGGAAGGACGGAAGTTTATTGTGGCGGACTTCTCTGCGATTGAAGCAAGGGTGATAGCCTGGATTGCCGGGGAGCGTTGGAGGCTTAAGGTTTTTGAGGATGGCGGTGACATTTACTGTGCGTCTGCAAGCCAGATGTTCCATGTGTCGGTTGAAAAACACGGCGTGAACGGGCATCTGAGGCAGAAAGGGAAGATTGCCGAATTAGCCCTCGGCTATGGCGGATCAGTCGGGGCATTGAAATCTATGGGTGCTTTGGAGATGGGGCTTGCGGAGGAAGAACTGCAGCCGTTGGTAAATGCCTGGAGGGATTCCAATCCGAATATCACGGAGTTCTGGTGGGATGTTGACCATGCCGTAAAAGAATGCGTCAAAAAGAGAATGCCGACAGAAACACACGGTATCCGTTTTGACTATCAAAGTGGGATGCTGTTCATCACCCTTTTTTCAGGCAGAAGACTTGCTTATGTCAAGCCAAGGATCGGCGAGAACCGTTTCGGCGGTGAGTCCGTCACCTATATGGGCGTGGGCAGCACGAAAAAGTGGGAACGGCTGGAAAGCTACGGTCCCAAGTTTGTGGAAAATATTGTGCAGGCAACCGCCCGTGATATTTTGTGCTATGCCATGCAGACGCTGAAGAACTGTGCGATTGTGGCTACGGTACATGATGAGGTCATCATCGAAGCAGATAAACGTATGTCTGTGGAGGCCGTGTGTGAGCAGATGGGCAGGACACCGTCCTGGGCAAAAGGCCTGCTGCTCCGGGCGGATGGTTACAGTTGTTCTTTTTACCAGAAGGATTAGGTGGCTCTATGGAACTGTTAAAGATCAAGTATGAAACAGGATACATGGAGCTTGTCGTGGAGGCATTCTTTCCCTGCAAACTGCCCGTGGCAAGGAAGATCGCCCCGCTCATCAACAGGTATTGTTCCGATGAAGTAAAAACGGAGCTGCTTTTGGAACTGCGTGAAATGGCTGACGGCTACCAGGCACTTTGTGATATGTACAAGGAAAAAGCAGGGGGATTTCCTGATGATTCACCAATGAGAAAACACTGGAAGGCGCAGTTTAACAAGACAGAAATTCTCCGCAAAAGGATGGAGAGGAATATAGATC
>VSNE01000061.1 GCA_009774155.1 Lachnospiraceae bacterium | reverse complement strand
TAAGAGTGATTATAAGAGGATGCAGCGTAAGCGGCATCCTCGCTCTTTTCCCTCACAGATTTATATGATATACTATAAAAAAACGGATAAAACCGGCTTGAGTTTGTGCAATAAGTCTGAAGGAGGATACATATCATGGAACATAACAGTCAAATCAAGCCGCCTGTTGAGGTGCGTTTCCAAAAAGAACTGGAAGCGCTGCAGGCGCTGGACACAGGAAGAAAGCCCCTGAACTGGAAGCTGTCGCCCAGGGCGGTAAGAACCTTTATTCTGGGCAGCCGGGAGCCGATTCAATGGAATGGAGAGAAAATATCTGTCCGGAAAAAATATCTGGGAAATGACGCGCTGGTGGAGCGCTGTATTATTACGCTGGCAGGCAACAGAGGACTGATGCTGGTGGGGGAGCCGGGAACAGCCAAAACCATGCTGTCAGAGCTTCTGTCCGCGGCTATCAGCGGCACCAGCACGAACACGGTACAGGGAACTGCGGGAACTACGGAGGATATGATTAAATATAGCTGGAATTACGCCCTGCTTCTGGCAAAGGGGCCGGTCCGGGAAGCGCTTGTGCCTTCTCCGCTCTATGTGGGCATGGAACAGGGAATCCTGACCCGGTTTGAGGAAATTACCCGTACTCCGGCAGAGATACAGGACAGCCTGATCAGTGTGCTGAGCGATAAAGTTCTGAATGTGCCGGAGCTTTCAGAAAACGGACTTCTGTTCGCAAAGGCAGGCTTCAATGTGATAGGAACGGCAAACACCAGAGACAAGGGGGTCAATGAAATGAGCAGCGCTTTGAAGCGCCGGTTCAACTTTGAGACTGTCATGCCGGTTCGGGATGTGGCGCTGGAAAAGCAGATTATTATAAATGAAGTAGAGGCGCTGGCGCAGGAAAATCAGATCGATATGCCGGTAGACGAGGATGTGGCGGAGCTTCTGGCATCTACCTACCATGAGCTGAGAGAGGGCGTATCCTCCATGGGACACCGAATTGACAGGCCCTCGGCAGTTATGAGCACGGCGGAGGCAGTATCTGTTTATTATCAGACAATGATGACCGCCTATTATTATGGTGAGTCCAGGATCGATCTGGGATGTCTGGTACAGAACCTGGTAGGCGCAGTGCAGAAGGAAAATAAGGATGATATGGAAAAGCTGCGCAGCTATTTCCAGACCGTTGTGCGGGATAAAGGAGGAAAAGAGGGACAGCTATGGAACAGCTATTACGAGGCCAGGAAATATCTTCGGTAAATTCTTACGACCTGACACAGCCGATTCTGTATTTTCCGGTAAGGCATCACAGCCCGGTCTGTGCATATCATCTGAAAAAAGCAATCAAAGCCTATCAGCCGGACTGTATCCTAATCGAAGGACCGCAGAATGCCCAGGAAATAATACCTGTACTGGCGCATGAGGACACGAAGGCCCCGATTGCCCTGTATTATTTTTATAAGGACAGCAGGGGATTGTTAAGCGGGGAAAAAGAAGATTATAAATGTTATTATCCGTTCCTGGACTGCTCGCCGGAACTGGTAGCGCTCCGGGAGGCAAAGGCGCGGAATATTCCCGCCCGTTTTATCGACCTGCCCTACGGAGAAATTCTTCTTGGTACGGCAGAGCATAAGGGCATTCGGACAGAAGGAGAAAAACAGACCTACAATGACGACTATCTCTTAAGCCGCAGCCGTTATCTTGGGCTGCTCTGTGAGAAAACAGGACTCCGCAGCTTTGAGGAGCTGTGGGAAAAATATTTTGAAATCAACGGACTTTTCCAGGAAACGGCGGATTTTGTCAGACAGATGCTTACCTACTGCGGGCTTTCCAGAATGCATACGCCGAAGGAAGAGCTGGAAGCGGACGGATGCCTTTTACGGGAACGGTATATGGCGCAGCAGATTGCGGAGGAATCCCGAAAATATAGACGGATTCTGGCAGTAACCGGAGGCTTTCATACCTATGGTCTGACAGAGCTGCTTTCTTTAACGGCAAATGACTGTAAAAATCCGAAGCAGAATCAGCAGGGAGAGGAAAAGGCGGGAGCCCTTGCTTTTACCGGAAAGCCGGTAAAGCTTCACGGACTGGCAGACAAGGATCAGGGGGTCTACCCTTTGGCGTATTCCATGGAAGCGGCAGATGCTTTAAACGGGTATGCCAGCGGTATGCAGTCGCCGGGCTTTTATCAGAAGGTATGGGAACGGCTTTTTGAAAGCGGACAGAGCTCTCCGGCAGAGGCTTATGAAGAAGCGGTGCTCCATCAGCTGGTAAGCGCAGGACGCCGGGCGAGAAAGAAGAAGGAGAGCCTTTCCTCTTATGATGTGATCTGCGCCTTTTCCATGGCAAAAGGGCTGGCAGTTCTTCGGGGCAAGAAGGAGCCGGGGCTGTATGAGCTTCAGGACGCGGCCCTCTCTTCTTTTGTAAAGGGAGAATGCAGTCCTTCCACAGACATGCCTCTGCGGATTTTACAGGAATTAAATACCGGAAAGCAGGTAGGAAGCCTTTCGGCAGATGCATCCAGGCCTCCTCTGCTTTCGGATTTTGAAGAGCAGTGCCAAAGACTTGGCTTTAAAATACAGGCGGCGGCCCAGCAGGAGGTGACGCTGGAGCTGTTCACGAAAAAAAAGCATCTGGCAATGAGCCGTTTTCTTTATCAGGCGGACTTTTTAGGAACCAGCTTTGGACAGCGCAGAAAAGGAGCCGATCTTTTAAACCGGAGGGACAAAAGCCGCATTCGGGAAGTGTGGACCTACCGGTTCTCCGGCCAGGTTCTGGCGGCTCTGGTGGATGTATCCATGTCAGGAGGAACCGTGGAGGAGGCATCCCGGACACAGCTTGCGAGACAGTTTGCCAAAAGCAGGAGCAGTAAGGAGGCGGCCAGACTGATGACACAGGGCTTCCTGATGGGCTTTCTGGAGGAACAGACGGGAATGGGAGCCCATGCAAAAGAAGTTCTGGCCGACGATGGAGACTTTTTCTCCCTTACCGAAGGCTTTTCCCATCTGCGGATGCTGTATGAGCTGCAGGAACTGTACCAGGTGGAGGATGCGCTGGAGCTGGAAGATTTGCTTGGCATTTGTTTTCAGAAAATTGTACAGCTTCTTCCGTCCATGTCACAGATAAAGGACGAACAGCAGCAGGCCTGTATGGAGAACTGTTTAGCTCTCTACCAGATTACCGGAAAGAAAAAATTTGCACATTTTCAGCCGGTGCTTTTGGAGGCTTTTGAACGTCTGCTGGACAAGGAGAATATACAGCCCGGGCTGGAGGGCGCTGTTCTTGGTCTTCTGTATGGTTATGACCGGGAATATGACAGCAGGATTCGGAAGGCGGCGGAGGGATATCTTAAGGGAACCGACGATATGCAGATGAAAAGCGCGGTATTTTTAAGAGGACTGTTTTATACAGCCAGGGATTTTGTGTTTGTACAGGAAGGCTTTCTGACAATGATTGACGGACTGCTTGAAAAGCTTTCAGCGGAGGCGTTTTTAAAGCTTCTGCCGGAGCTTCGTCAGGCGTTTGGATATTTTACGCCGTTGGAGACAGACCGGATTGCAGAAAAAGCGGCGGCGTTCCATGGGGTGAAGAAGCAGAAATTTTTAAGGGGACGAATGGTATCCCCGCTGGAATATGAGTATGGAGAGCTGCTGGACGCTTATGCCGTACAGCAGACAGAGGAGATGTAGATGTGAGTACCAGTCAATTAAACCGATGGCGGCTGATTCTTGGGGGATATGCAAAAAACCAACTGGATTTTACAAAAGGGGCAGACTTCGGAAACGGCATTTCCTGTATGGATCTGGAAGAAGCGCTGGATTTTCTGTATAACAGAGAGCAGGGAGAGGATGTAAGGCGACAGGGCGGAACAGAGGCAAGCCGGCTGACCGCCGCCACCTGGATTACCCGTATCCGAAAACTGTTTCCAAAGGAGACCGTAGAGATTCTGGAGCGTCATGCTCTGGATACCTACGGAATGACAGAGCTTCTGACTGATAAAGAGGTGCTGGAAAAGCTGGAGCCCAATCAGGAGCTTTTGAAAACCATTCTGCAGCTAAAGCACCTGATGAAAGGGGAGGTGCTGGATGCGGCCCGCCGGATTGTAAAAAAAGTAGCTGAGGAGATCGCAGAGAAGCTCAATCATGATATCCGCCGTTCCCTGCTGGGCAGGATCGACCGGAATGCAAGCAGTCCGGTTCCCTCTATCCGGAATCTGGATATCCAAAAAACGATCCGAAGAAATCTGAAGCATTATGATACGGAAAATCAAAGACTGATGCTGGAGCAGGTGTATTTTAACAGCCGTACCATGCGCTACAGCCAGTGGCGGGTGGTAATTGCAGTGGACGAGAGCGGTTCTATGCTGGATTCGGTGATCCACAGCGCCGTTATGGCAGGAATCTTTGCCAGACTTCCAATGCTGGATACCAGACTGATTATTTTTGATACCCAGGTAGTGGATTTAAGCTCCCATCTGGAGGACCCTGTGGCAACGCTGATGAGTATCCAGCTCGGCGGAGGAACCTATATTACGGGCGCTTTGCAGTACTGTGAGACGCTCATTGATAATCCTCACAAAACTATGGTGGTTCTGGTTTCCGATCTCTGCGAGGGCGGAAGCACTCAGGGGCTTTTAAGCGTCAGCCGGGGCATCATTGAAAGCGGGGCAAAGCTTATCTGCCTGACGGCTCTTGATATGGAAGCAAATCCGGTCTATGACAGGCATACCGCCCAGCGTCTGGCAGATTTGGGCGCCCATGTGGGAGCCATGACGCCGGGAGCTCTCGGAGATTTTATGGGGAAGCTTATGAACGGCTGACAGGAAGGGACAGCATATAAAAACGGAAAAGAAAAAATGGAAAAATTAAAGTCATTGATACAGCAGGCCGACGATGACTATCTGATCGGCCTTTGCAATAAAGGAACTGTAAAACGCGCCTATAAGGATCTGGAGCAGGAGACGCCGGCTCTGACATGGCAGGAACAGGAGGCACAGGTGACTTTAAAGGAAGAAACCTGTGTGATCCGCGCGCCGTTAGGAGAGAGTGCCTGTACCTGTCCGTCCCGCAGTGTATGCAGGCATGTGATCACCGCTATTTTATGGCTGAAAAGAGAGCTTTCAGGTGAAGCGGGCGAAAATTCAGATACAGAAGAGGTCCGGGAGGACAAAGCGGACAGAGCGGTTTCGGAAACGGACAGCAAAAAGTCCCCCGGAATATTAAATGAACTGCTTCAAATTCCTGCGGACCGTTTAAAACGCGCCTGCAAGAGCAGAGGATATAAACAGTTTCTCTCCCATATGCGCGCAGAAGAGCTTCCGCCCGTAGAGGAAAGTTCCATTGTGACAGTGACGCTGCCGTGGGAAAAAGCATCCGTGAAGCTTCTGGAGCCTTTTGAATATTCCACCTGTTCCTGCCACAGCAAGGAGCTGTGCAGCCATAAGGCACAGGCAGTCCTTGCTTATCAGATTATAAAAGGAAAAGTCACTTTAAAGGAGCTGGAGGCTCTGCAGACGACGGATGCCTCCTGGGATATGGGGCTGGTAAAACGTGCCTGTGAAAATGTACGCGAAGAAATTACCCATCAGATGTGCATTGGGCTGTCCAGACAGTCTCAGGAGGTATCGGACAGTCTGGAACGGCTGGCGGTTATTACGCACCGGGCCGGGCTTCCGGCGCTGGAGAGCGGACTGAGGGAAGCTGCGGCATATTATCAGCAGTATTTCTCCCGTTCTGCGGCGTTCCGAAACGGGGAACTGTTCAGAAAGCTTCTGGTACTCTACCAAAAATCCGAAAAAATCGGTAAAGCAGACAGCCAGGAGACGATTCAGGCAATGGCAGGAGCCTTCCGGGACGCGTATGAGCCGGCCGGGCGGCTGCATCTTGTGAGTATGGGCGGGCGCACATTTTCCAGCAGGACCGGGTATGAAGGTGAAATCTATTACTTTCTGGAAGCCCGTCAGAAAAAATGGTATACCTGGACCGACGCGCGTCCGGTATTTTACGAAGGAATCCGCAGAAAACCTCCTGCAAATTCGGAAAAAGCATTGGCTCCATGGGGGTTAAGCTGCAGCCGGGAACAGCTGCAGAGCCTGGAGTTTGATCTGTTAAATGCCAAAGCGGCTTCAGGCGGCAGGCTTTCTGCAAGCCAGGAGAGTAAGGCAGAGGTTACCGGAACAAGGAGCATGGATAAAGAAGCAATCCGGCAGATGACGGCATGGGATTATGAGGCTCTGCTTGCAGAATATTTCGGAGGACATGTGGACAGGACTGCCAAAAGACAGGAAAGGCTGGCACTGGTTGGAGCAGTGCGCTGGGGAGAAACCTCCTTTGATACTGTGCAGCAGCATTTTACCTGGAGTCTTTATGACCGGATGGGAAGGAAGCTTTTTATTTCCCTGAAATATACAAAGGAAGAACGGCTGACAATCAATCTTCTGGAACGGTTAGAACAGAGGCTTCGGAGACGCTCCCAGGGCTCCATTCTGTTTTTCGGATCTGTATATATGGATGAGGAAGGAAGGCTTTGCCTGTTTCCTATAGAATTTTTTCTGAAAGAAGCAGAGGCAATGGCGCCGGAACCAGAAAAAGAAGAGAATTCGGATAATAAAATATCTGCCGGAAATAAAAATCCGGAAACAAAGCTTCCTTCAGCAGAAATACTGAATACGATGAAGCAATACTGCAGGGAAGCCTCCCGTCAGCTTTCTGACCTGTTTGCCAGCGGCATTAACTCCGTACAGGATGAGATGATTGCCCAGTTGTCGGAGCTTGCAGAGGACGGAGAACGGCTGGGGCTGCATCAGGCGGGAGCGGATTTTGCCTGTATTGCCGGACTTCTCAGGGGGAAGAGACATCAGATAGAATTTTCACCGGAGCCGGTGCTTAAGGCCCTTGGAAGACTGGATGCGTATCTGCTGGCATGCAGAGAAAGACTGTCCTACCATATGGCGCTTCTCTCCATGAGAGATATGGAAGAAACAAAAAATCTGTCTGCGGAAAACGGACAGATATAGAAGATACTATAAGGAGAACATACCATGAACCTGAATGAAGAACGCAATTATCAAAGACTTTTGAATACTTTGGATGTAATGAAGCTGTCGGAAACGAACTTTAAGCTGGCAGAGCAGTATCTGGATGTCACACAGCCGGAAAACCGGGAACTTCTTGACGGAGCGGAGCCTCAGGACTTTTCGGATCTCGCAAAGGAGCATACGGCAAAATGTATAGATTACATAGACCACTGTACAAAACGGGGGCGTAAGGAAGAGATTGGAAGATTTGTGCGCTTCGCGGCCGCCGTGGGAGGCTCCACTGCTTACTATGTGCTGGTTTCCTGGGGCTGGAATCTGAACTCCAAGCTGGAGTATTTAACCAGAGAGCAGGCGGCAGCTATCCGCGCGGAGGGAATCGTATGGAATAACTATTCATTACAGCATGCGTTCACCAATATAGAGCAGAAAAATCCGGAGGTACTGCGGGGGGCCATGAAGCTGTGCCGGCATAAATATAATAATGCCAAGATTATGCTGGCGGGAATCAGTCTGTATTATACAAAGGCAGAAAAGTCCAAGTCCTCTCTTTTGGACAAACTGCTTCCCAACGGGAAGGAACCCGAAAAAGAGGTACAGGATACGATACATTTTATGGAAAACGATCTGATTGAGAGTATTCCGAATCTGTTCACAAACGGAAAGCCCTCAGACGAAGAATTGGAAAAGCTCCAGTCCTTTGTGCGGGAGGCCGGCCCTGATGCCTCCGTGCCTCCGGAGATAGCCGCTATACTACAAGGAAAAGAAGTGTCAGAATATCTGATCCTTCTGCTGGCAGGCGCAGCTTTTCTGTCAATTGAGCATTCCGACCTGTTTTCCGCCTTCCTCTGCCTGACCGCAGCCATGGACGCAGAGCTGAACCGCAGGACCACCCTTGATATCTGCCTGAAGGCCGGAGGCAAATCCTGGTTTTCTTCGCATATCGGGACTTTAGAGGATCGGCTTTCTATTCCGAAAGAAGATTATATGATCTGGTGTATGGAGAATAAAATCACCGGCCCTGTAAAACGCGCGGTTAAACACTGTCCCGATGTCATTCATCGTATAGCATCCAAGGTTTCTGTCGAACTGTATCAGTATCTGATAGATTTAGTAAAGCAGGAGAATCAAAAGCTTTATCAGGAGATGAGTCTTTCCTATGCAGGAGAATTCCGGGTAAAAACGGCGGAAAAGCTGAGCGCCCGTTATAATAAAGGAAGGGCAGAGGTAAAGCAGTATTTGCTGGGCGAAGCAGAGCTTGATATTCTGTATCCGTTTGTAAAAGAATGGAGAGACATCTGGGACTATGACACGAATTCATGCCAGACGATCCATAAACTGAAAAAGAACGACGGGGAGCAGCAGCTATACAGAAGGGCCGTAGTTCTGGAGGGCCTGTGCATGAGAACAAGGTACTTTTTCAGCTATTGGGAAAATTGCGGAGACTACCAGAAAATAGGAAAAAAAGAAATTATGGAAATTCTCCGGCTTTTTGGGGAAGAGGCGCTTCCTGTACGTTTTCAGATAGAATCCCTGTCGGCAATGTATGACAGCTTTTACCAGGAAAAAGACAAGAGCACATTTCTGAATGAATGTGTGAAGGTACTCCGCCTTAAAAAAATGGATTGGGGAAATGAACTGACGGCCCTTGCAAAAGCAGGAACAGTTACGGTCCGTCTGCTCTGTATCCAGACATTGGACAGCTTCGGACAGGAATATAAGGATGTGCTTCTCTCCTGTGCGGCAGACAGCTCCAGACAGGTAAGAGAGGCTTTGGAAACCATTTATGAAGGCCATAAAGAGTGGGAGCCGGATATAAAAAATCTGCAGGCCTCCAAAAAGTCCCAGGAACGGGAGATGGCGGTGCTGGTATTGGAAACATGGGGGGCGGATTCCTACCGGACAGAGCTGGAGGCAGCCCTTGCCGCAGAAAAAAGCAAGAAAATAAAAGAACTGCTGCAAAGCTGTCTTGGATTGGAAAATAAAGCGGCGGAACAGGAAGCAGAACGAACCTCGGAACAGCTTGTAAAGGAAATTTTAAAAGGAGGTAAAAAGCGGAAGCTGGCATGGGTGTACGAGAAAGGAAGCACGTTTTCAGAGGTGCATAAGCTGGACGGCACATTGGCTTCCGAGGATTATCTGGCAGCGCTTCTGGTGTCCTATGCAGATATGGGTATTCCCGGGGTAAGCGCGGACGGCGTAAAGCTGGCTGCCGAATTAAACCGTGAGGAGCTGGCTTCCTATGTGGGCCTGCTTTTTGGAAAATGGCTGGAGTCCGGAGCCGAGGCAAAGAAAAAATGGGTGCTCTATACAGCCTCCGTCCACGGGGGCGAAGAAATTGTCCCGGCGCTGTATGCGCAGATTCAGGAGTGGCCCAAAGCATCCCGCGGGGCTATGGCAGCGGAAGCAGTCAGGGCGCTGGCATTGAACGGAAGCGCCACTGCGCTGCTTTTAGTGGATCAGATTTCCCGGAAGTTTAAATTCCGCCAGGTAAAAACCGCGGCGGGAGACGCGCTTGCCTATGCGGCGGAGCAGCTTGGCATTACGAAAGCGGAGCTGGAGGATCGCATTGTGCCGAACCTGGGCTTTGACGAACGGATGGAACGTGTATTTGATTATGGAACGAGAAGCTTCAGGGTGCTTCTTACCCCGGCGCTGGAGCTGGAAATATATGATGAAAATAATAAGAAGCTGAAAAACCTGCCTGCGCCGGGAAAACGGGATGAGGCTGAAAAAGCAAAGGCTGAAAATGATGCTTTTAAGCTTTTAAAAAAGCAGTTAAAGACTGTCGTGTCCAACCAAAAGCTCCGGTTAGAGCAGGCTCTGAGCGCGGAACGGCTGTGGAATGTGGAAAAATGGACGGAACTGTTTGTAAAAAATCCGGTTATGCATCAGTTTGCCATGGGCTTAATCTGGGGATTCTATGAGAATGGCGAGTTAAAGGACACCTTCCGCTATATGGAGGACGGAAGCTTTAACACAATGGACGAGGAGGAGTATGAATTTCCGGAATCCGGCTCTATCGGCCTGGTTCATCCTATCGAGCTTGACGAGGAAAGTCTCCGGATCTGGAAGGAGCAGTTGGCAGACTATGAAGTGATTCAGCCTGTTGAACAGCTTGAACGTCCGATTTACCTGATCACGGAGGAGGAAAGGAGTCAGAAAGAGCTTACCCGCTTTGGGGGTAAGCTGTTAAACGGCTTGTCTTTATCAGGCAAGCTCCAGGGCCAGGGCTGGTACCGGGGAAGCGTACAGGATGCGGGAATGTATGATACCTTTTACAGAGAGGACGCAGAGGTAGGCGTGGAGCTTGCATTTTCAGGATGCTATGTAGGAGATGAAAATGAAGAAGTGACCGTTTACGGCGTACAGTTTTACAAGGCGGGCACCGTAAAAAGAGGCAGCTATGTCTATGACAAAATAAAAAATGAGCACCAGTATACACTTTCGGAAATCAGCCCGCGTTATTTCAGCGAAATCGTACTGCAGCTTACAAAGGCAACCGCTTCAAGCCAGGAGCAGGTTCCCTATCCGGAGTGCAGGAACAGCAGATAGGTTGGAGAAAATGAAGCATATACTATTGATTGCAACAGGCGGAACGATTGCTTCCAGACATACATCAGAGGGACTGGAGCCTCAGATTACATCAGAGGAATTACTGGAATATGTGCCGGAGACGGAAAGCTTCTGTCAGGTGGACTCTGTCCAGCCGTTCAGTCTGGACAGCACGAATGTATGCCAGAAGCACTGGCTGATTCTGGCGGGACTGATAGAAGAAAATTATGACCGATACGACGGCTTTGTAATATGCCACGGAACGGATACGATGGCGTATACGGCAGCGGCTCTGTCCTATCTGATCCAGAATAATTTAAAGCCTGTAGTAATTACCGGGGCGCAAAAGCCGATTAATCTGGAAATTACCGATGCAAGGCTGAACCTGCGGGACAGCCTCCGGTTTGTCTCAGATGACCGGGCCCATGGGGTAAATATTGTATTCGGAGGAAAGGTGATTGCAGGAACGCGGGCAAAAAAGGAACGATCCAAAAGCTACAACGCCTTTTCAAGCATCAATTATCCGGATATTGCAGTGAAGGCCATAGA